>NZ_AP024902.1 GCF_024347075.1 Vibrio rarus | reverse complement strand
ATTGAAATGTACTACGAGCCTAAGATTTGGCGAAAATGCTATTCAAATATAGGAGATCCAGTTGTTGTTTTAGCAGAACATCAACACTTCGATGAGCACCACTTGTCTCCGGACTTTCTGTTGAAAGTGAAGTGGAGGAATAAGAAAAACTCTGATTTATTGATCTTTGATGCTAAGTACTCACCTGCATCTTCAGTGCAGAATTACTCTTTGGATAAATTAATCAGTCGTTATTTTTTTGGTATACATCAAATCGGTCAAGATGGGAGCCTTGGTCGGCTTCCAACCCAAGCAGTGTGGGCGTTGTATCCCAAGCGAGGAAAACAGCTTGTAAATTCTAGTTTCTATGCTGAAGAGCATTGTCTATCAGGCCAAACACCGTTGCTCCCCTCACTTGGAGGGATTAACTTAAGACCTTCTAAGCAGGTCATGTTTCAAGGGCAACTTCAATTGCTGATGGATAAATTAGCGCTTTGATTTTGGGTTAACGAGGGAGGGGTTGATAGCCCCTTTTGAATTTTTCTATCAGCAGACAGTTGTATTGGATTACTAAAACTGGTTGTTAGAATAAAGCTATTTGCAATATTCCAAATAATCCGTTAGATGCTAATTTAGCAGTGGCACTGACAAGCTTCTGCTTTCAGGTGCGAGTAGCCTTGATATTGGATCTTTCTTCTTTGGCATGGGGTATAAAAACGATATTGACCTTAATTACTAGTAAAACACTCTTTTGCACTTTGTTCCCATTAATAGAGAGCTAACAGATAGCAGCACTACAAGCATCAGACAACCAGCCAAAAATCATGGGGGGTACATTGTAGAACACTAAGTATCAGTAACATTCCTGAAGTCATCCCGCATAAGATCATACTTTGCAACCTATCAGGTGTCATATAGTAAAGGGAACATGATGAATTAAGGATGTTGTTATGGACAATAGTATTGAAGAATTTATAAGCCTAGATAAGCTTGATGTGATATTAGCGAATGCTTTCGAGTGGGATGCATCTGAGATTGTTGAGCAGCATATTGAACAAAACAAAGAATCGCCTCGGTTTAGAGAGGCCCGGATCTCATTAATATTCTACATGATAGGGCAGGTAGAACATTAACTAGTAAAGCGAAGAATGGCCCCCAAAAGGAGCCATTCTAGTTTCTAAAAACTGGTTCGCATAAAGTAATGTACATAAAATAGATACTTGCGAACTATGATAATGATTAACCACATTTTGTATAATTAGACGCCAAACATACTTTCGACGCTTCTTGGGCTTTACTTATATCATTAGATGTTATTCTTTTAGTAATTAGATCAAAGGTTGTTTTAGTGCCCTTGTATCCATTATATCTAGATAGGTTCAACCACATATACATCAGCTTATAATCTTGCAGTACACCTTGACCGTTATAGTACATTAATGCAAGATTGTATTGAGCTTCGGCCACCCCCTGCTCCGCCGCTTTGGTGTACCACTTCACGGCTAGCTTATAATCTTGCAGTACACCTTCACCGGTATTATACATAAATGCAAGATAGTTTTGAGCTAGACTATATCCCTGCTCTGCTGACTTGGTATGCCACTTAGCAGCTTGCTTATAATCTTGCTGTACGCCTTTACCATTAGCGTACATTAATGCAAGATTGTATTGAGCTAGGCTATCCCCCTGCTCTGCAGCCTTGGTATACCACTTAGCGGCTTGCTTATAATCTTGCTGTACGCCTTCTCCTTTATAGTACATAAATGCAAGATTGTATTGAGCTAGACTATACCCCTGCGCTGCTGACTTAGTATACCACTTAACGGCTTGCTTATAATCTTGCTGTACGCCTTCTCCTTTAACGTACATTAATGAAAGATTATATTGAGATATCTTATCCCCCTGCTCTGCTGACTTGGTAAACCACTTAGCGGCTTGCTTATAATCTTGCTGTACGCCTTCTCCGCTAATATACAGTGTAGCAAGCTTGTATTGAGCTATAGCATCCCCCTGCTCTGCAGAAGCTAAAAATACGTTATAAGCAACTTTATCTGCATCCACGCCTTTTTGATCATCATCAGCAAAAGCTGTAGATGTAAATAAAACAAGAATTAGTATGAATTTTTTCACTAAACCACCATTTTGAAAAATGGGTATTATAAATATTTATCAGATATTTAAATATTTAGATAATTAGATAATTAGATTTTATTTTTCTTCCCACCGCGACACGCCCACGCTGCGCCGCCTATGCGACGATGAATACATGTAAACAGGCCACGACACTTTTGGCGAGCGCAAAACTTGAACTTTAAGGGCGGGGCGCAGCATTGGTGGGCGGGGGACGCGGTGGGAAGTCCATAAAACAGCTTGCGTTTTTTATGGATTGGCCGGCACGGGCAACAGGTGACGCACAGAGTTTGCGGCACACTATTTACTGAAAGGGAGATCAGAAGCTGAAGGCTCTAGTTCCATTATAAATGCGCCTGTTTACAGGCTGCCTTAGAGCCAAAGGCGGTTAGCAATTTAGACATAATGTCCCATAATGCGTAGTTGCCCAGCCCCGACAGCTACGCTGGAGAATAGGGCGTAGCAATTTCGCATTATGCGACATTATGTTGAATTGCTCTAAGCCCCCATGCTTGGGGGTTGGGGGAAGGTAAGCTTGAGAGCCTAATATGGAAGTCGGCCCTGAGTGTCCTCGGTTTTCGCTGTTATGGCAGTGTAGCGTTAGCTTCTCTGTCATAACATTTATGCGATAAAGCTGGCAAAACACTCTGGGTTGACTGGAATGCCTTTTAGGCGGCCTTATTGCTTTTGATCTTGCTGTTTAGCCCTGATTGTGACCCGTAGGGCTAAGACGTTATGCTGTCACGTCTCTTTGTGACAGTAGAACGGCTTAGTTGAGCCGTCAGGGATGAGGTACGAATCGCTGGCTCGCGAAATAAAGCATGGTTTCCGCTCCAAATACAAAGTCTTCCTAATAGGTAATATAGGCATAGCCGTCATAATTAAGTGTCAATTAACTACGCTGGGGTTGGTGTGGCTGAGCTTTGTAATGTCCAAAGTGAGTATATTAGATAACAATATTGCAAGTCGGTATTAGGCGCCGGCTTGCTTTGGTTGATGAGCGGAAAGTTTTGACTTTGGAGCACAGGGGTATGCGCAGTGAATTTTCGGCGAGAAAATTGTCTGCGACGCTCTAATAGCTTATGCGGAGCATTAGCGCCCCAAGCTTGGGGAAGGGGCTGGTAAAAATAGGAACCCGCTTCGTCTCTTTGGAATGACACAACATAAACAGCCCCATTGCTTTACAAAACAGTTTTCGTACACACCTTATAAGAAAAGCGGACGACAACTGTTTTGCAAAGTAATGGGAGCATTTGTCATTCCAAAGAGACGAAGCGGGTTTATCCTTATTTGTGGGGCCCAGGTCAAGTTAACTGAACATCAACCTTGATAAACCCCATCGCCCTGGCTTGATTGATTAAGTTGTCTAGCCGCCACACTCTTAACTCGGCGACCCGGCCATGTCGAACGGCGTAACCAATACCATTGACTTGATCTATACCAATTAGGTGGAATTTGTTCGATATTTCACTAGACTCTTGAGCAAGAATCTTTGTCATTGTGTTCGTTTCTGCCAGGCGGCGAAACTCCCCTTCTGTAACTTGATGAAACGCTATTGACATACATAACGACCATATGAGTTAGACATAACATCATTATGTCTAACTTTGGCATCATAAAACAACTATTTATGCTGTGCTAATTGCTCATCTTTTTCTAACAGTGATCTTTCATGACGTTTTATTGTTTCATTCTGTTGAACTATCGTAGCTTTACATTGTGATAGTTCATCGCTCTTACTCGTCAATTCACCTGATAGCTTTTGCTCTATATTTTGAAGCGAAGAAAGCGATACTTGTAACCCGTGACGATCTTGGTTAACACTGCGTAGATCAGAATCGAGTACTTTATTTTGATCTGATAACGAGCTTTTCGTCTCTTTCAATTCAATGATTAACGCTTCTTGAATTTCTTGCTTGGACTCAAGTTTAGTTATTTCCTTAGCATTCGATACTAGCTCTATGTTTAGTTGTTTTAGTTCTTCAGCTAATTGATCATTATGAGCCTTAGTTGTTGCCACCAAATCTTTATTACCATCCAGCAGTAATTCATTTTTAGCTAAATCGGTACGTAGGCGTTCATTACTATCACTAAGATCTGACACTTCTTGATTCGATAACTCAATCTGTTGACGCAGCTCTTGAACAACCGCTTCTTGAGCCTTATTGTTTTGGCTATTTTCCGCTTGAAGCGTTTTTATCTGTAGCTCTCTCTGTTCAAGTAACGCCGTTTGCTTATGTAAACGTTCTTCTGCACGCTCTAAATCTTCAATTGCTCGCATACTTTGGTCTTTTGCATCTTCAGCAATGTCACGATAGCGACGCTCAGCTTCAGTTGCATGACGTGTAATTTCAGACATGAAAACACGAGTAAACTCTTCTGAGAACCCCATCTTTTCTAGCAATGACTTTTGATTTGCCTCTAATTCATCTTTCCAGGTTTTATAGTACTTATGGATCGTACTTGTACTGTTAACTTCAGGAAGCATTGATAAGACAATACGTACACTTGTCTTCTGCCCTTTCGAATAAAGCTCATTACAAATTTCTGTCACTTTATCTTGAAGCTGATTACTCGTTAATGCCGTAGTCATAATAATGTCCATTTGAGTCATAGAGTCTGTCTCTATTATATAACACAAACGAACAAAATCAACGAACGAACAGTGTTCGTTCGTTGATTTAAGTCATAAATAAACAAATACTGTCAATAAATCATCTAAATAGTGAATTGGGGAAAAGAAGATCCCTAATGTGAAAGGTTAGAGAGTTGAAAATTGTAGAGAGGTAACAGCATGAAATTAACCAAGGCTCGTCAATTTCATGCTAATTGCAGCTATGTTAAAGCAAGTCTACGTATTGATTTTATTGCATTATCATTGAATACAGCAAACGAAGTCTCATCATCACTCATTGTTGCTGCTAATATTGGATCTAAAGTCGAATCATGCTTTAAACCATCAAATCCACACGCTTTCAATAACGGAAGTAACTGTGTTCCGACCATTTCCATTACAGCCATTAAATGCGGGTTTTTGCTGATATATGCCATGCAGTCTTCATCAACAATCTTACTTAATCGTGATAAGTCCTCACTCGATAAGTCAGAACATACTTCCTCTGTTAAAAAGGCCAACCTCGAAAATTCAACTTCAACCTCAAACAAGTATGAAGTTCCTTTTCGGTCTTTCTGCCGATTCTCTAACATCATTGGATCTGAATATTGTAATGCTGCTCTTCGTGTGTCTGCCAAATAAATAGCCTTATCACCCAACAAACTAGACGAATAAGCATTCTCACATGACAATGCGAGTGAATCATTTCCAACTCTACCGTGATATAAAATCATCATAACCTTATCTATTTATCTTGAGCCAAAACCTTATAAACAGTCGTCCGGCTACACCCTACTTCTTTACTGATGGCATTCTTATTTAAACCCTGCTTTGACAACTCACGTATGCGATTGTGAAGCTGCTGATCAGGAAATCGTCCGAGATGCCTCCCCTGCTCTTTCGCGCGTTCCCGACCCTCATTGCAGCGTTGTAATATTCGTTTCCTTTCCATTTCTGCAAAAGCAGAAATGGTTGTATAGATAACCCGGCCAACATCACTGTTAATGTCTAGCTCACCTAGATCATGAAAGACTAAGCCGGCTTTTTTCTCTGAGAGTTTATCTGCGATTTGAAGTGCATCGATTGTATTACGTGCAATACGATCAACTTTGGTGATATGAACAATGTCGCCTTCTCGTGCAAACTCAATTAACCGCTCAAGTTCTTCACGTTCGGCAGACTTACCACTGGCTTTCTCTTTAAATATTTTCTCACAGCCGACTTTAGCCAGCTGCTCAACTTGAACATCAAGAGTTTGTTCGTCGGAACTGACGCGAGCATAGCCAATCTTCATTATTTACACCAAAATCGTACATTAAGTTATAAACAATATATGGTCATGTACATAATTGCAATTAATGGACTTTATGTGCACTTACTTGTGTCACACTAATAGGTGTCCATAAAGTTACACCTTTTTGGACAGTTCTTTGCGCTTAACATAATCATAAAGTGTGCTAGGAGATTCTTCGATGAGCTTTGCGATTGGTCTGACACCTAACCCTATTGCCAGGTATTTTTCAATTTGGTCACGTTTAGAGTCAAGCTTCAAAGATTGGGATTGCCCTTTAGGTCTACCCAGGGTGACACCGTTCTTACGACGAGCGGCTAATGCTTCTTTTGTTCGCATTGAAATAAATTCACGTTCAATTTCAGCAGCAAGACCAAGAATAGTCGCCGTGATTCGTGACTGCATAGAGCCATCGAGCTGCATATTTTGTTTCGCTATATAAACATTAATCCCATGTTCCATGCAGAACTCTAGGACTTCAAGAACCTGAAGAGTTGAACGCGCAATACGACTCACTTCCGCAAAGACCAATTTATCGTCTTTTTGTAAGGTACTGAGCAAGGCACCTAATTTACGGTCCTTCCATTTCTTCTTACCGGTAACAACGTCTTCGATAAAACAAATGTCACCAATACCAATCATATTGCAGTATTCATAAATACCATGTTTTTGGTTGGCAACATCTTGGCTATCAGATGACACTCGTAGATAAGCATAATGACTCATGAAAGTCTCCTTTGTTATGCCTACCTAGATAAGCATTAAAGAACTTCGCGTAAATTTCTATTATTTTTAGGGGTTTCATTTGTTGATAATGAACCACCTAATGTAATGCTTTTTGGAGTATTAAGTATTGCTTCATTTTTTATCGAGCGTGATTTCGATATTTTTAATTCAACTCTTTCAGGGTTAATCGTCAAACCATTTTTGATTTCAACGTTAAACTCTTTATTTTCATGACTTGGTAAGTAGTTACATTTTAAGTATTTAATAGAGAGTTGGTTGTCTTTTGACTTCAATGTGAATAGGCATTTTGTCAATCGCATAACAGAAGTTAACCCGGCACCAGAAGCCATGGTGATTTCTTGATTGCCACGGATCTCATCTTTATTGACATGGTGTACAAGTAAAAGACTAGCTCCTGATTTCTGAGCCATTTGTTGAAAAACATTTTTTATATGGCGATCATGCTTTACTTCATCACACCGGCCAATCGATTCTGTCACCGTATCTATAATCACTAAATCAAACTGACTAAAGGTGTCCATTACCTTTTGCACATAAAGCTTATGTGCTTCTTGCTCTTGCATTGATCCTTCAGGTGGAATCACCAATGGCTCGACATCGGTCATGAAATGTAAATTTTGTTTTAATTCATTCTTTAATGCTACTGAACAGTTTACTAGCTTCTCTTCCATACGATTTTGTAAGATTTGAGCACTGTCTTCTGAACTCACAATCAATGTTTTTGCGGGCTTTTTGTTGGCGCACATCCCTAGTAAAACCATTGAAGAAGAATGTTCCATAGCCAAACACATAGCTAAATGAGATTTACCAATGTTTGGGGCTGCAATCAACATCCCTACATGGCTTTTTAATAAGCCATTAAGAGTAAAGTCTAACGGCTGTTTCTCTTGGTTTAATAAATTATCTAATGATTGAATAAGCATCAGTTATCATCCCCAACATAGATGAGTTGCAAACCGTTGTCCCCTTCCCTAATTTGAATTTGAAAATCCATTTCTATTTGCACTGCCTGGTTTAATAAGTCTTTGCGTAAATCACTTCTAAAACTGTGACTTACCGGTGATGCTATGGAATGAATATAAGAATCAAGAGCCCACTCAAACATTTTTTGATGCAAGAACGATGGCTTATGAGTCATTATGTATTTTAAGAATGAGCGCACTGATGGTTTACTATAGTGGGTCATTTTATGTTGTTCTAAGCGATAGTAGTAACCATGGTCACGGATAGCTTGTAATAAACGCATATCTGGTACTAAAAAGACATGGTTAGTTAAATTACCAGTGTCTTTTGTTTTACGTTTAAACTTGCTTCGATCACAATAAAATCGATAATCTTGAACAAACTTGAGAGATTTTTTACCTACAATATTTTGTTGATCATCGAGTTCATTTACGATCAAGTGAGCAGTAGATAACTGAATGATTTTTCTCTCTATTTGATTATAGTTAGCTCGTGTTGTCGTCATACCCATTCGAGTAGCAAGCTCATACATACTCATAGATAAAACGGTAGCGTCTCTATCTATAAATGAATCAAAATTATCTGACTGACTTGATGAGATATCACCATTTTTTACAGTTTTATAAATATTTGACCAGCTCAAACGAGATCCAGCTTCATAAGACTCATCATCTAATTGAATCGTTTGCGCATAAGCTAACATTGTTTCTAATATATCTCGATGAGATTGGAGTAGGTAATCAACATGCAGGTCTACTTGAAAGTTTTTGCCGTAACTCTTAATGGTGACACTTTCTAGAGGGTTGTTTTGGTCGGTACCACCATTTTGAGCAACTTCAATGAGCTTATTTTTCATTGTTGAAGTTAAACGTGACGCAGGATGAAAGATCGTAGCTCGTGAAAAAAGGATCGATGATATAAATCGATTCTTCCTATCTTCTTCATTTGTTACTGTAAGATTGATACTGTCAGTCATCGCTAAAGCCGGCTTATTGAAACTAATCTAAGGATATCATAAGAATTGAAACTTGTGCTTTAGATCGGTAAATAACTATATTAAAAACACGTGTTTCGGTAAATGATCATATGCTATGTCGGTAAATGATTATATTTTATCGGTAAATGATTATATGAATTCGGTAAATGATTATACTATTTCGGTAAATGATTATATTTTCACACACACATCTAGAAACTAGAACCTTAGGATCTAGTTTCTATTACACATTTCACTTAGGTTCAATGCGTAACTTTAACCCTATGCAAAAAGCTGTAGTCAGCTTTTTACATAGGCTCAAAGTATGATTAAAGAGCTTATAAATACTGATCTGCTACCTATTTTTTATCTTCGATTTAACAAAGGATCATTTTATGATCTAAATCCAACGATGCAGTTCTTGTTCACTGTTTCGTTGCGGATCACTTACGCCAGCGAATTTAAAAAAATGGGTGGTGATTATGCTTGCATGATCAAACAAAGAGAACAATGTGACACTATGACATCGTCAAGGACGGGGGACGTTGCAAGTCAATTATGATGCTGTATGACTTACTGATAAACAGGTATTAAGGTGATGCTACATAGAAGATTGATCATAAAAATTTAGCTATGTAGAAAAGGTAAGTAGAGACGCACTTGCCTGCATTGGATTGATGAACCAAGTGACTATGCCCAGCCTATTAATCTGTCACAAAATATCATGCCTGATAAAATGTCATTGTGAATAAATCAACATTCTTTTTTTGACGGATACAGAAGGTTAACGCATCTATGGTGCATCACCCAGCCCCGTCATAAGACTCCTTATGCTTTTATTTTTGTACGGATAAAATGACCGTTTTATTCGTATGTATCTTTGTGTATGTAGCAACGTGATCATTACTTTAAATGTTTACCCCTAACCCCCAGTTCAAATTTCTTTTTTCTGTTCGAAGAAAACAAGTGTTCATTGGACGGCAATTATGCACTTCAAGCTACAAAAGAATGATATTAGTTTGATGTTTTACTACGACGTTCTCATTTTCACTTTCCTCATTCTATATTTCAAAATCTATCAACTAATTTTTTATTAATTTAGGGTTGTTTGATATGAGATTTTTAAAACTAAGAACCGATCATAAACGAGTGAGAAAAGATGGAACTAAGTATGTCACTCCATTAATTGTTGATGCACCACGTCGATTTGCTGCCAGTGATACTAGAGTTGAGACAGCACTTAAACGTAAGAAATGTCAGTTTATTACTGGGGCGCATGATTCAGGAAAGAGCCGTTGGTTAAGTCGCTTATATGAACAGCAACATGAGATTTGGGGGGTAGCTAAAGCCCCTGTTTTACTAGAAGGTCTTATGCCACTCTCAAGTTGGGTTGAAATTAAAGATATCAATACTTGGTATGAGAAATCACAAGGTGACTCACCGAATGAACTACCTTGGAGTCGTCTTAACTTACAACAAAAAGCTGATTTACTTGCAGATTATCTTTTAGATACGCAAGCATTATTATTTATTGATGACGCACATAAGCTGACAGGCAGAAAAGCGCAAATAGCTCGCAAGTGCCTACTTTCTTCAAAGATATGGGTGATGTGTTGTAGCGAAGAAGGCCGACTTCCACCGTCGATTAGACCTATTCTAGAGCGTAGAGATCCACAGCGTACAAACCTTGAAAGTGATGTTAGTTATGATGTGACAAAAGTAGTAATTTGGCTTTTAGTGGTTATGTTCATGGTTGCCGGTGCATGGGAAATAGGTATTGTTTTAGGAGGACTACAAATGCTTGGTACAGGACGTCGATCAGCTCGTGCTGATTAAGCATTGGGTTACTTTATTAAGTTTAACGTTGTTCCCTTTTTTTGCTCATACAGAAGATTGGGGGATAAAGAATCCTTGGGCTAAAGAAGAGAGTGTAGCGCCTCCAGATATTAAACCTTTTGAATTGCCAACGCTTCAGGGTAGTTCACCACATTATAATACCAACCTTCCTGCTTTACGCCCTGCCCCTAAAATTGATCCCGATGCAATTTTTAATGTGGTTCTGAATTGCTATCCAGAGAAAAGTAAATTTAATTTAGAGTTAAGTCTAGTTGCAGGGATGCGCACGACATTAGATGAATATGATACAGGTGATTGGCCTGAGATCTCAGAGCATTACGTGGGTATTGTGGGAAAAATGCCATTGTACTCATCAAGTGAACAATCAAGAGAGCGGCAATGGGAGTATCAACGAAGAACGGCGACCGCTACGTTAGTTGCAGGGTTTACACAGGCCTTAGTTAACAGGAACTACGCTTATCGACTGATGGGCTTGTATTTGGCTTTAGAAGCGCGTTCACAGCAAAGAGTTATAAAAGGAATTGCTGGGATTGATGAGCAAGTAGGATTACTTGAGAAGACAGCTGCCGCCCATAGGGATGTACTTGCCAGTGAGGCTAAAATTGTAGAGCAGAGGTTGGCTTTAGTCGCTATGTGTGAAGTTCAATACAGCCAACAAGTAAATAGTTATCTTGAACAACTATCCTACCTGCCAAAACCAACAAAGAATGAGACAAATGAAGTGGCTCAACCATAGCTTAATTGCTGGCGCTATTTGTGCTGTCGTATCGCCGCCGCACGTTGCCGTTTGTTTAGCTGGAGCTACAGCGCCAGATTGGTTTGAATACATTTTAAAAGTAGTTAATAAACACGTTAAGCACAGAGGGCCAACCCATGTACTAACGCATTGGCTTGTAGCTGCGTTAGCTTTCACTTTTATATGGGACTTTCATGGAATAGGTACCGCTTTTTGTTGGGGCGGCGTCAGTCATATTTTGACTGATGCAATGACCGTTTCCGGCGTTCCTTTCTCCCCGTACAGTGACCGACGTTTTCATTTGTTCGGCGGCAGGTTTAGAACCGGTGACCCAGTTGAATACGCAATCGCTGCCGGTGTTGTGGTTCTATGTATTGGATTTTCTCATGCTGTAGGTAATACCGATTTTATTCCCTTTATGTTTGATTGGAGTGGTATGTATGAGAGCGGACTTATCGATGCGAAAGAATGGAAAACAAACCGGTTTCGACTGTTATAAAGGACGTTAAAAGTTGTCAATATTCAGCCTGAATAATGACAACTTTTTGGCTCTAAAATCTATCTGCAATGCTTTTGCTTAATGGCCGCAAACTTACTCTTTTCAGAAGTACTTAACTTTAAGCCATAGGTTTTACGCACACGCTCAAATCTAGCAATGTATTGGCACTGGTTCTTTGGTGGCAGCCACTCATCAAGACCTTTAGCACCTTTCTGGCGGTTTAAAGAAGCCTCAACGCTCAGTAAATTCGCAGGATTATTAGCAATTTCAATTCTTTTCTTTTTTGACCACTGATCTGCGCCATGGTCCCAGGCCCATTTAAGCGGTACGACATGATCAATATCGATTTCAGAGGCTTTATATATTGTTTTACCAGAGTAAGGTGAGTTCCAGCGTCCAGATATGACACGGCAGCCTTTGTTAGACTTAAATTTAACCGGTGATACAGATTGAGCGATTAAGGCTTCCATACGTGAGTTCTGGCAATCTTTGTCAGTATCAGCCCAGCCAGAACCAAACTGACTACGACTGTATTTTGAATTAGAGGTAGATTGCCCCTTGCTTGTGTTATTAGCATTTTTGGGTAAATGCCCACCTGAATCTAAACACTCTTCCATTGAATTGTAAGGTATGAAGTTCTTCGTGCGGTTGTACGATGGCGAATTAGTGTCGTGACAAATTTTGCTTGATGACATCTTGATAAGATCACCGGCAAAGGAAGTAGGGGTAGCAATACAAAATATAGTAAGAGCGAGTAAAGCCGTCTTTGTCATCATTTACATATCCACTATGAGTAATATTTTCAGTTTGAATAATATCTCATAATAACTGGGTGTGTTATGCCTGAAAAATAGTCCAGATTACTTTTGTTTTAAGCTAGGTTACAATGCTACAAAATTTAGGGGTGTACACGTCTCTGGACAGAAATGAGCTACAGCGTTCGCTAAATTAGCAGTTAACGGATTAGCCGAGGTGTTGCAAATCTCTAATGTAGTGGCCAAATTCATTCAGCCACTACACATAAACAACCATCAAAAGATTAGACTTTTTCTTGTGCGGACTTAAGGAGAGTAATTATATCTCTTGAAACCATAGCTAAAGCTTCCTTAAATCCTAGGTAATCAGATACTTCACCCAAAGCATCTTCGAAGTCATCAATGAATTTTTCAGCTTTTTCTGGGAAACTTTTATCGATTGTGTAAAGAAAAATTGTATTATCACGAATCTTGTTTAGTTCATCTAACGCATAACACTCAACAAAAAGAGGCATATCCCCTTGCGATGCTCTAAATTCGTTCGGAGATCTCTTGATAAACTCAATGAATGATTGCATAAAGATTGGATAGATAACTTCCCTCATCCAGTATTCATCATGAATAGAAGCTTTACGGTTGATAGAGTCTATACTATAGGTATAGAGCATAGAACCACTTGACAGTATCACAGCGAGAATTGCGATCATATCTGAAAAACTAATAAAGCCTTCTGTCTCTTTTTTTTCTTTAGAAGACGGATTTTTATCTTCTACTTGAGAACTGATATCGTTTTTAGATTTTTGACTTGTTGTATCTTCTACCTGTGTACTCTTTGCTCTAGATAGCTCACTATCTGGTGTTAAAGGTTTTTCAGCAGGACTAGCAAATACATTAGAATGAACTAAAGTGAGAATGAATAAAAATAATCTCATAATTAATCAACCAATTAGAGCTCTTGGACTAGATATACTCCTTCTGACTGCTCGAATACATTCATCTCGGCTTTTTTTATTGAGCTTATCTAGGTTTAACTTAGAAATGATCTCATCAATAGAACCTTGCTGTTCGGCAAGTTTAACTAACTCTTTACCAATGAGGCCTAGAAAGTAAGAGCTAGTGATAAGTTGATCATCACGAGCAATGATCTCATAAGCATCTTTGAATTGAATTGCCATACTTTCATGTGCCCTTTCGCCATTCTTTCTTCCTGATAAAAGGGTGCTATTTAATTTTGTCAAATTGATTTTTTGAGTATTAGACATATTTATTTATACCTTGTGAGTTCCCTTTAAGCGTCTTAGTTCTTCCATTTAAAGGAATGCGGATATTAATCATCACACCAGGAAAGTATGTATTAGCCATGCTAGATATGCTAGTGCTATCAGGTGGTAATTTTAGAGTCTCTTCTTGATTAAATGGAATATGAACATCTTCACTTCCATCTTCGTTAATCACAATTTTAGACTTATATTTACCATTAAATGTTATAACTGTTTTACCAGAAATAATGTTCATGATTGGCGTGCAGTTTTTCTTAGTGTCCCCACTACCTCTAAGCTCTACAAATTCTTTTGAAATAGTTTCAAAAGTTTCAATGAGACGGATTGTTCCTTGCCCACGAGTCATATCTTCATCTTTTTTAGAGCTAACGTTACCTTGTAAAGCTGCAACAGTAAGTAGCTCTTCAGTTGTAAAAAGGTTTGAGTGCCGGCGAGCATAGCTCATAGCATCTGCCTTAGCTGCACTTGTATCTGGGAGCATTTCAAATGTCTGAGCTATAGAGTGACCTAAGTTCATTACCATTAGTTCAAAGTAACGTAAACAACTATCATCGGTATTAAGAAAGCTTCTTACATACCAACTAGGTGATGTACGATGGCAATGCTCTTGAGCATTATCTAAAATTTCACCTAGAGACATTGCAAGCTCATCTTCAACGCCGTCCATTAATCTTAGTTCGAAACGTGCGAGGCCTTTTGAAAGTTGCTTTATACAACCTATTGCTGTTTCATTTTTATAGTCTTCCGCACTTAAACTAGCTGATTCAAAAAGTTTATTATCACTTTTGAACAAAAATACGTTTTGCTTAATGATTCCGACACCACCATGGATTTCAGCATTATTCAGTTCTCCGACAATACCTACTTCTCCAATGAGTACTTTATCCGAAGTGCTTTGCTTCATATGCCCATGCATTTTCACGGGACACTTTACTTGACCACGGTACTCGCTGACTTCAGCTGCAACAATTCCAAGAAGAGCTTCACTAGACATACATGTATTAGCCCTGTCATGTATCGTATAAATGACATCAATATTGGGGTTTAAAGCAAGTTGCCTAAAGGTCGAAATAGTTCTAAATACGGAGTTAGGATCTTCATAAATGTCGAATGAGCCTTTTATTGGAAAATTTACTTTCCTTTTTTTTATCTCGCGTTTTGTAGCATGTCGAGTATGAGGGTTTAACACCTTTAGTTCGTTGAGTAATCGGGCACCCTCAAACTTAAACTGCTCGGACTTTAGTCGATCTGAGGATAACTCATCTTGCTTGAATATCCTACGTAACCTATCTTTCTTGGCTTTTCGTTTCTTATTGTACGCTTTTAGATGCTTTTTCCATCGGATAACCCGATGAAATTCGGTGACGATAGTTTTTTTCTTCATTACTGCTACCTAAGGCCAAATCAATTTGCTTTTCTAGGGGAGAAGCACCACAGTACGGTTTCGTACGTTAAGAATTAAATCAATCAGTTAGAACGGTATGACATTTAGCTATACCCTAGGAGCGCTAGTAAAAAGCAACCAGAAATAAGTAATTCATCAGTGATTGTATTTGCTTATCCGTAGTGTAATTGGTTTGCAGTAATATAACCATACGGTCTTGTCGCAAAATTTAGACTAACTACACACTT
This sequence comes from Vibrio rarus, assembly GCF_024347075.1. NCBI lineage: Bacteria > Pseudomonadati > Pseudomonadota > Gammaproteobacteria > Vibrionales > Vibrionaceae > Vibrio > Vibrio rarus. The sequence continues at coordinate 7,393 of NZ_AP024902.1, read as the reverse complement.
ACTAATTTCCAAATACAATTGGGCTGCGAGCGGATAAAGTTGTTCCTAGGCAGTTCCCCTGCTACCAACTGACATAAATAACTTTATTATATTTTTACAAACGCCAACCTAATCAGGTTGGCATTTTTTGAGTAACCTTTACTGCCTCTCAAGAACCTTCTTAATAGCCTCATCCAACTCAGTCTGAACCTCTTTCGATAACCGGCCAAATTCATACGAGAAATTACGACCTTTCACCTTCTTGCGAGCAAACATCCCTTTGCTGTCAAACTGGGCTAGGGGAGTGACTTCAACTTTGTCAGAAACTTGTTTAGATTCAGCTATTTTCAATTCAGATTTGATAACTGAAGAGATGGCAACCTTCTGTTCTTTTAATGAATATTCAGCCTGAATATTGACAAGATTACGCTGAATTTTATCAATAAATTTCTTCATTGAAGATTTATCACTACAAGCCTTCATTACTTTTGCAAGTAAGGTGTAATCTGGATGAGACAGTGTATTTGAATCAGGATAAAGATTAACTAAACGCTCATCAACACACGCAGCTTTAATTGCTTTGCTAACAGCTGCTTGGCTTAGCCCAACAATTTTTGCTACTTCAACTTGAGTCAACTTGTCGTCTGATCTCTGAATAGATAGGCATTGAAGACCTATTTCACGCAGGTTATGTTCTTTAGCCGTCTGTAGTTGCTTAGCTAACGCTTTAGCATCAGCCGTTGAAATATCATCTTTAGTGACAAGAATACGAAACTCTTTTATACGTCCTTCCTGAAGTAAGAACCAAGCGCGACGACGAGAACCATCAAGAACATCAATCTTGCCATTCACATCACGGCCAACAGCGGGGTAGAACTGCTGAAACTCAAGAGAACTTAAATCTTCAAGAGATTCTTTAGTTAATAGCGATTGATCACGACCGTTAATATCAAAGGTCACAACAGTGCTATCACGAACATGTTCAAATGACAGTGTCACTTCATTAAACGTTGCCGTTTGGCCTGACGCTAATTTCCATGACATCGTTTGACCAACATTCTCTAAACCAAATTGCTCTGCTAGAAACTCAGCTGCATTCTGACCTGATTTTTCAAGTTCAGAAGTTAATTGACGAGTTAAGGTTGATACCGTTGCTTGAGCTGCGGAACGCTGAGCATTTTGAGAACCTGGTGCATTTCCTAAAGGGCTACCGCCACGTTTTTTAGCCATTATTTATTCTCCTGCTCACGCCACACATTTAAGATGTCGCGCTGAATTTGACTGGTTACTTCATAGCTATTTTGTTGAGCATTTTGGAAAGTTGCTTTGCTCTTTGGGTACTCACTCTTTGACATATCAAATACAGTTGAGAGTAGGGAAGATGCTTGGCGAATAGCTTCGCTGTGCTTAAATTCTTTAGAGTAAAGATATGGGGCAAAGTAATCATACAAACTGTTCATTAGCTCGGTAGTTGTTGAGCTATCACGATGATTCGTGAGCAAGATTTTCATGAAGTCGTAACCTTCATGATTAGCATTCTCTAGCAAGGCCCATACTTGCGGAATATAACTAAAGTAAGAACAAGTCGCATCAATATCGTTTTCAGTGATTGAAAGCGGAAACACAACGCTAGTTGCTGCAAAGTAAGCATTGAATGTTGCATAACCAAGGGAAGGGGGCGTATCGATAAGAATAATATCAAATTCATCTTGAACGTTTGCAATGATGTCACTCAATAACGAGTAAGGGGAAGCAAGTTTGTGGCTAAATACCCTCTCATGAAACCAACCCTCCATTGCACGATCACTTTGCGCAGCAGGAAGAATGCGAAGGTTTGGGATCGTCGTAGGCAGAAAAGCATCAGAAGTCACTTGTTGAAGAGTTTCACCTTCATCAAGATCAAAGCTACCCATCATCAAATCACCAACCGAAAGCTCGCCTTCTTGCTCAGCTTCAGGGGCGTAATACATGGAAAGAGTCGCTTGCCCGTCCATATCAATTAAGCCAACACGGTATTCTTGATGAAACTCAGTCGCTAAACCAGAGGCAATAGTCGCAGCTGAAACGGTTTTACCAACACCACCTTTTTGGTTTTGGATAACAATCACTTGCGTTTTTTGCTTCTCAGAACGTTCAAACTTCAACTCTTTACGCAGAGTTTCAGGCAGCAAGCCACGTACAACATACATTTCTTCTAAATCGATAGACCATTGAGAGTCTTCATGGCGACGCGGATCGATTTCAGCCGCCACAACGTACTTGTCCAACGTCTTTGCATCGATACCTAAATAAGCAGAAGCTTCAGCGCGGGTAAAGTTACGTAGTTCTTTTCGATTATTAGCCAGTAAACGTAAATTACGACGTTTAATGTATTCGTCAGCCCCTTGTTTTAGGTTCTGAAAACTAGCGGTTGTTTGCGAGTGATCCATTTCTGCCTCCGTGTTGGGATGAGAAATAGTATATCCATTATATTTTGGGTTATCCATCAAAAAATAACGGATTGGTGTTTGCTGTTCAAGCGTCAGACTAAAATATAGATAGGTTTTCCTGACAGAGTTGATGATCAAATGTTCTCAGTTAAACATGTTTAACTGAGAACATGACCAAAGGATCGATAGTGATTAATCGAGCAGAAAAGCAATAACGCGACCTAACTTCATACCAAGTAACGGAGGAACAGCATTACCAACCTGAGTATATTGCGACACTTCAAACTTTCTCATTTTACCCCCTGTAGTTATCTTAGATCTAAATACAAAGTTATCAGGGAACGATTGAATTCTTGCCATTTCTCTAACAGTCAGAACGCGAAATTCATGCTCATCATAATGACAAGCATCATCAGGAATAGAAAGAGCGGCTGGTGCTGGTAACCCGGCAATTAAGGCCTTTTGAGTTTGCTTTTTAGTTGGGTGACTAAGAAGGTAATCAATGAATGCTTGTTTACTTAAGAACTGAGCCAATGCACCATCAAGTTAAAGATAGGAAAAAGGACGACAAATAGCCCAGACATCATCACTAAGTTCATCTGACCCACCTTTAAGAACAGCAAAATAACCTTAGTAATAGTTCGATCATCAATAGACTGTAATACTTGGTACAATTTAAAGCTGCGTCTCACTAAATCACTATTATTCCTAAAATCATGATTTGATAATATTGGACGTTGATATTATGCAGCGTTAACGCATTCGCACCACTCTTATCAACCACTATCTTTTAAGGTCACCCTTCTTCAATTTAATTTAACAATATCACTTTATTATATGTATCTGAGTATGTGACCTAATTAGCTAATCCACTACAAATGCCCCTTCAGAGTTATTCCCAGACTTATACTTCATCCAAAGCCTATACCAGAGCCAAAATTATTTGTGTGTTTTTTCACAAATGTAATGTAATTAAGTAATTATGGTCATCTATTTCCTATAAGCTACATGGCATATAACAAACGAGGAAAATTTACAATGGATAACGAGGTTAGGTTAGTTGTTGGTGTGCTGGGAGATTCTTGGGCTGGCAATGATGAGGAAGATTGGTACGGGCTATTAGAGGTTGCTTTTGAGAAGTTTGAGAATGACTTAGGAGAATCAGAGTTTTTTCCAATTAATGTTAAAAGGCATTATTGTGATAGCAAAAAAGCGTTTGTAACGCGTAACTTCAAAAGCCTAAAGGAACAATTTAGTTACGGCCAAATGCTTCTAATAGAATCTGAAAAAAGTAACAATCCAAACAGGGAACAAGGTAATGTAGTTGACTATTTACGAGTCCAAAAACTGCCTTCAAATCAATTATTGGAAGTAATCAATATACCAATTATACCAGATGACTACAATTATAAAGCCACACTAAACAACGCTCCATCTACAGACTATGTAATGCTGGCTTACATGGATAATAACTCAGAAGCTCAATTAATTGGGCCGTTCTTATGGAAATTTGAAGAGAACGAATTTGAACACCAAGTCAATGTTGTATTTACTTCACCTTCACGTACTCCTATTACCGGAATAAACTTATCTGATTATTACTCTTATCAGATACCTCTGCATAGTCTAAGTAAATATATTGTCGAAGCTAATATTCATAGCAACACACATTCTTTTCTGGTCAATTCTAAAAGCATTCATAACGAGTTTAGTAAACACGGTAAACGTATTGATGTTATGGATGACTCCAAGGTTTTAAAAGAGTACGCATCAGAACTGCTAAAGGCTAAGCCCTTTAATGGACTTACAGCCAAAAGTCTTGAGATTCTAAAAGCAAATATCAACATGGCCTCTAAATCGAAGAAAAACAAACCGAGGTTGTTTCGAGCGCTTCAACTGCTACAAAAAGCTAATGATTGGCAACAAGATAGGAAAACATTATTTGTAGACCTCCTTTCATCAGTCGAGGGGCAATCGCAGGTCGAGAACTATATTGCATCACATGAGGAAGAGTATTTTAGGACGTTTCGTAAAGAAACGTTTGAAAACATCGAACGAAATATATCAGATGAATTAACTAAGCTTACACTTAAAGAAAAATCATTGAGGTCAACAATCCGAGATCTCGGATTGGATGCCGACGCAAAGCGCAAAGAACAAGCTGATATGGAGACTGAATATCGAGCGAAAGCCGAAGATAAAGTTAGAAAAGAACTGGAGCAAGAGAAAGCTGAACTTCAGCAGAAGGTCTCAGAGATAAAGAGTGAACTAGAAGGATACCAAGCAGAGCATTCACTACACAAAACAATTAGCGATCTTGAAGCAAAAAATACTCAACTCAAATCAGAACATGCAGGTTTGACCTCGTTAAATATCGGGTTAGAACAAACAAAGGAAGATCTTGAGAACTCAATTGCGGCGGCTTCAAAGCAGCTAACAGATGAATATATTCGAGTTCATTCTTTGTTTAAAGCAATGACTACCCCATCATCAAAGAACGAAACCTACAATGTCTTTCCTGATGCAAATATCAAGAATATTGTTCCAATTAGTATGCTAGATACACCTCACGCAGCCCGTCGTGACTACATTGACGCGATGGAGTCTACGCTAAGCAAATATAATAGAAACCTATCTAGAGAGCAGGTGGTTAATCTTGTTGTTACTCTGGCACAGTCGCAGTTCACGATATTTGCAGGGTTGCCTGGTAGTGGGAAAACAAGTCTTGTGAAAATCATTGGTAAAGCAATGCAACTAGGGAATCGACAACATACTATACCAGTTGCTAAGGCTTGGACTTCCACGAAAGATATTCTTGGTTACTATAATGGCTTGAGCGGCTCATACCACCCAGCCCCTACTGGATTATGGGGGCTACTCAATAGCGTACAAGGTGAACAGCCTGAGAACTCATTACCTGTATTATTGCTATTGGACGAAATGAATTTGAGTTCACCGGAACATTACTTCAGTTCTTTTTTAGATTTGGCGGACAATGAGTCGGATCGTGTTATTTATACTGGTCACCCAGAACAACAGCACTTACATGTTCCTGAACATTTCAAATTTATTGGTACAATAAACCAAGACGAAACAGTGCAATCATTATCACCTAGAATGCTAGATAGAGCTGCTGTTATTTTATTTGACGGATTCAATACAGATAGTAAGTTGAGCAAAGAGATTGATTTGCTATTGCCAAAACACCCAGCGAAGGATTGGTTAGATCTGTTTTCAGCAAAAGGTGCGAACTTACCAGGCAATATAAACTCTGCTTTAAAGGCTATTTCTGACTGCATTTCAATTAATAGCTCAGAGTTGGGTCAACGTCATATAATCAGTCATCGTAAAATTAAGCAGATACACGCTTATATTGAGGTTGCAAGTAGCCTCCTAATTGACTTTGACGATTTCATATCGCTTGATTATGCAATAGCTCAATATATTCTACCTATGATTTCTGGTTATGGTGATGGTTATGGCACTCGCCTAAAAAACCTTCTAGATATATTACAGTCATATAGCATGCCGATTAGTTCAAATATCCTAAAGGATATAATTTGTAATGGTGAACAGAACTTATATAGCTATAGATACTTAGTGTAAAGGAACTATATATGTTTGATCTTATATGCCATATAGAAAAGAATAGGAATTATGATGCCAATGAAATACTGGTGATTGAGTCAAGCATTCCTGTCACTGGGACGTGCAAAATCCCAGAAGATGCACATATTAGTTTTGAACTTGTTCTGACTGGCAGTTCCACGACACAAGGAATTCCACTACTTTTCATTGGAGACATTCCTGTAGAGTTGAAAAGTATTAGTGATACTAATCATAGTATAACTAAATGGGAGTCAGTATTTATAAACCCATTTACAAATCACAAGACTAATACAGGGCAGCCCTTTAGAAACAATGCAGGGTTTTCGGAGTTCCTAGTTCAGTTTAGCAATGCTAAAAAAGTGTTTAGAGTTACTGTTGATGTCCTTGCTACAAAAGAAAATGAGCAATTAAGTCGAGAGATGTTAGATTATTTATCTCTAAGGTTTAGTGATGTTGTTAATTTATGCTTTTCTAGAACAATGGTTGCTGCTAGTCATACGGATGCACTCACGGAATGCAACATATCAAGGCTAATTAAGGAAGCAGAAAAAGGTATATCTACGGTTGAGAGGTCTTGGCCTATATTTTCAAGGACAATTAGAACAACTCCCGAACGTATGATGAGTGTACAACGAGGTGGCGTACCGGACTCCCCTGAGGGTGTTACTTGGCTAAGTCAAAATCAAAGTAATATAGTTCTTTGTGACTCTAGCGAGCAAACGCTAAAAATTAACAACTTTTCAGCTAAGTTGATTGATGGTGCTGTTGAGGTTGTTAACCAAAATGCAAACATTAAAGAAAACAGAGTTATTTTAAGTTATTTGTTCCAGCTACAACAGAAATTAAAGTTTATTAAGAGAAGTATTGATGTTGATAATGACAAAAATGAATCCGTCAGCAATGAATACTTAGACTACGTTAGCCTTGATAATATTATCTCTCAATATAGAGAGCCAGTAGTTAAAGATCTTATTCGGAGAGTAGTAAACTTAGAGAAAAGGGCTGTAAACCTATACAAAAAACTTTCGTTCATAATGAAAGAAGCAGGGAAACCCAGTTTTGAACCACCAATAATGACTCCTTTTATTTCGAGGAATGCTCAGTATAGACGTATATATACGGCTATTTTTGATTGGTATAAGCTTGGAGATGTAGTGTTTACCGATACCGAAGTATTCTACGGGTTGAGAAGCTTAACTACTATATATGAGTTTAGTTGTCTAGTTATGATCTTAGATTCGTTTACAAACATGAATTATAAAGTGGAAGCTCAAGAATGGAGAGACTTCAGTGTTAAGTCTTTTGGAGGAGGTAATGCTAGTAGGCCTATTAATAGACCAAATAACTATTTTTTCATTACTAGTCCTGACTGTGAA
>NZ_AP024901.1:900000-1007363 GCF_024347075.1 Vibrio rarus | reverse complement strand
TATCTACTTTGCTATGGCGCAATTGTTAAATGCAGAATACGGTCGTACCATCTTACCTGTAGGTCGTCCTACTATTGCTAAAAGCCGTGAAAAAAGCGCAGCATCACAACAAGTAACTGCTTAAAAAAAACATAAAAAAGCGGCCTCTAGAATATCTCTAGGGGCCGCTTTTTTATCCAATACTTATCGTTATCACAATAAGAGCATGAGCAAAAATAGCATTTACTCTTCTTTTAGTTCACGTTTATGCTTTGGCACATAATTCAAAATTGAAATAGGCACTTCTTTACGTGGTTGAAAGCCATCAATTTCACGTCTCTCAATTAAATGTCCTAAGCGACTTTCAATCATACATAGATTTTTAAAGTTGTCTTTTGAGACAAATGAAATTGCTTCACCGCTCTTATCAGCACGGCCAGTACGACCAATTCTATGTACATATTCATCTGCGGGATAAGGTAAATCGTAGTTAATCACTCGTGGCAAGTTATCAATATCAATACCACGAGCCCCTACGCCCGTCGCAATCATATATTGAATTTTACCAGCCTTGAAATCATTCAATAACTGAGCGCGAATATGTTGGCTACGACCACTATGGAAGGCTTCAGCATTAATGCCTCGCTTCTCCAGTTGCGCCGCCAGTTTAGCAGCACCATGTTTGGTTTCGATAAAGATTAACGCCTGCTCCCATTTATACTCTTTGATCATATGTGCTAGTAGCGCAGATTTTTTGTCTTTATCTACCGTCACCAACCATTGCTCGATATTTGCTTTTGATGCGCTATGCTTAGCCATTGAAATTTCAACTGCACCCTCAATGGCGCTTTTCGCTAGATCACGAACCGGATTAGAGAGTGTCGCAGAAAAAAGTAAGTTTTGAATATCTTGAGGTAGGCGGGCAATGATTTTGTTAATGTCTTCAATAAAGCCCATATCCAACATACGGTCCGCTTCATCAAGAACTAGCACTTCAACTTCTTCAAAATACACCGCTTTTTGACCGTATAAATCAATCAAACGTCCAGGGGTGGAGACCAATATATCTACCCCATTCACCAAGCCTTGTTTCTGAGGTTGATAATCCACGCCTCCATACATGGCCATCGAAGTGAGTGGAGTCTCACTTGCGTATTGTTTTATTTTTTCATCCACTTGAATGGCCAACTCTCGCGTTGGTACCACGATCAGAGCTCGAATACGTTTCTTACGTTGCGTTTCACCTTTACTCAACATTTCTAAAATAGGTAACACAAAACTTGCCGTTTTGCCTGTCCCCGTTTGCGCTGCTGCAATTAAATTCTTACCTTGCAATACAATCGGAATCGCTTTCTGCTGGATAGAAGTAGGCTTGTCATAACCCACTTTATTAATAGCATCAAGAAGAGGGGTACTTAAACCAAGATTGGAAAATGACATAAAATACTCAATAGGAACAGGTGAATAGACATAGCATAGGCTAACGTCAGAAGTTGGCAGGAATGTTATCACGCATCAACAAAAAAGCCACCGCAAGATAAATATGGACACCCATTCTTATTATTGGATAAATATGGACACCCATTCTTATTATGGAAAGAACCCCCTCTTTCTACTAAACTTTGTGTCACCATTAATGTTGGAGTGACGTTATGCCTCGTCCTCGAAGATCTCAAATTAGTGTTGAAGATACGCCTTACTACCATTGTTGTAGTCGCGTGGTAAGGCGCGCTTTCCTTTGTGGTCATGATCCCTATTCAGGCAAAAGTTATGACCATAGGCGCGATTGGGTTGCCTCTCTTCTTGTGAAGCTCAACTCCGTATTTGCTATTGATGTCGCAGCATTTGCTGTTATGTCCAATCACTTGCATGTTGTCTTACGCATTGATATCGATACGGCCAATAATTGGAGTGACAGAGAGGTTATTGAGCAGTGGCATCAACTGTTCAAAGGGGATGAATTGACGCGAAAATTTGTACGTGGTGACGTCATTGATGCCAATGAAGTCGCATCTTTAAAGCATGCCATCGCGATTTATCGCAGTCGCTTATGCGACATCAGTTGGTTTATGCGTTGTCTTAATGAGCCTATTGCACGTCAAGCAAATCAAGAAGATAACTGCACAGGTCGGTTTTGGGAAGGACGGTTTAAATCTCAAGCACTGCTGGATGATGCGGCACTTATTACGTGTATGGCGTATGTGGACTTAAACCCGATCCGAGCAAAGGTCGCCACATCTTTAGAGCAGTCCAATCACACGAGTATTCAGCAACGTATTCAGTCAGCCTTAAAGGGAGAGCAACCGGCATCTTTGTTACCTTTAATAGGCCATGAGCGTGAAAATCAGCCCAAAGGCATAGCGTTTTCGCTAAGTGACTATTTAGCATTAGTGGATGAAACAGGGCGGATTATTCGTCATGACAAACGAGGCGCTATCAGTGAGCACAGCGAGCAACTGCTGACGAAGCTGAATATTGGCCATGAGAATTGGCTGAAGCTGATTACTGAGTTTGGCCATTTGTTCCACGGCCCTGTGGGAAGCCTTGCAGAATTAACCTGTTACTGTGAGCACTTACAAAAACGTCGACGGCATTTTTCTAAATGTTGTCAGTATTTACATACCGCATAGTTTTCCTTTTAATGTTAATACGGCGGGCGTTTCTTGCTTCTAAAACAATGAGGTAAGGTACTTATGCTTCCGTTATCTATTTTTTGAACCCACCTATCTTAAAACTCACCTCCTATGGCACTCAACAAGCACATTTCACTGATTTGTTTTTCGAATAATAACTTTCGTAGTGCCATTTTTTTATTTTTGAGGTCATTATGAAAATTTTCATTGGGTGTCTAGATTAATGAATTTTGGTTAATGTATAGTGGGTGTCTTGGTTAATGTATAGAGATTTCGTGCTTTCTCGATATAGTGCTAAAATCCTAGCATCTGCTTATTGTGTATGATTAAACAAGGCCTGTTGCACTTTGCCCCGGCTTGTTATGACTCTATTTGATACACTGTTAGGTATCTCACAAGGCAACAATAGAAAACTAAAGGTAATAAATTCAAATGGTTAACAATACTATTCAGTGGTTCCCAGGGCATATGCATAAGGCTCGCAAAGAGATCGAGGAAGTGATTCCTCAAATCGATGTGATCATTGAAGTATTAGATGCACGTATTCCTTACTCTTCAGAGAACCCTATGATCTCTGAAATTAGAGGGGATAAACCATGTGTAAAAGTATTAAATAAAAGAGACTTGTCTGATCCTGAGTTGACTCAAATGTGGATTGATCACTATGAGAGCCAAGAAGGCGTTAAGGCAATGGCTGTCACTACTGAAAACCCTCATGAAATTCATAAAATCATGGAGCTTTGTCGTAAGTTGGCGCCTAACCGTGAAGCAATGGGCAAAAACATTCGTACTATGATCATGGGGATACCAAACGTTGGTAAATCAACCATCATCAACACTTTAGCCGGTCGAACTATCGCACAAACAGGTAACCAACCTGCAGTGACTCGTCGCCAGCAACGTATAAACCTACAAAATGGCGTGGTACTTTCCGATACTCCAGGGATTTTATGGCCAAAGGTTGAGAACCCTCACAGCGGTTTTCGTCTAGCGGCAACGGGGGCTATTAAAGATACAGCGATGGAATACGATGAAGTGGCTTTCTACACTGTTGAGTATTTAGCGAAACAATACCCAGAACGTTTAAAAGAGCGCTATCAACTTGAAGAGTTGCCAGATACTGAAATTGAACTGATGGAAGCCATTGGTAGAAAACGTGGCGCACTCCGTTCGGGCGGTCGCGTTGATTTACATAAAGCCTCAGAAATCCTCTTACACGAACTGCGTCAAGGTGTTTTAGGTCAGGTAACCCTAGAGTTGCCGGAGATGATCACTGAAGAGCTCATCGAAGTAGAAAAAGAAGCGATTCGTAAAGAAGAAGCAAAAGCGAAGAAAAAAGAAGAACGTCGTAAACGCTACTTACGCAACAAACGTTAATTAGTATTAAAGCATTATTGCTTAATAAACAAGCAAAATACACCTAATCGGCTATATTTCATTCAGGGATATGGGTTTCTTCAGCGGAGGAAGAAACATGGTTAGACGTTTGCTAATACCTGCTTTTGTTTTATTTTTGTTACTCCTCCCCTTCTATGGGGAGGAAATCTGGCAATTTTTAAGTAACGATCCGGTTCGAGATGTACAAGACTGGGGACAAGGCATCATTAAGGGATTTAACCGATTTATTTCTGGCTAAGTCCGGCTAATGTCAACAAAATACCTTCCAGTTGATCCCAAGGCATTAACTGGTTATCAATCACTTCCATACGAGATTCAAAACCTTCTAACGTCATTTCATTAACCGAAACGACACCATCTGCAACATTAAATGCAAAACAGCCTTTCTCTGTATTCACTACTGCTTTAATTCGTTCAGCTGTTAAATCAGAAAACAAAGAAAAAATATCATCAAACGGAAATGTTACTTCAGGGCCAAATAACCATCCGCAACTAAAATAGCCTTGTCCTTTGTTCTCTTTACGCACAAATGCTTGGTTAGGTGGAATGGCAAACTGTGGCTCCATAGATGCATGATGGTGATGGTGTTCATCAATCTCTATGCTAGGAATGCTCTTGACCACTTCATCTAATAGGCCAATATCAAACTCACCTTTGCTGGTATGGACCAAACGGCTACTAAAGTCATGCTCTGCCAACCAAGTTGTCATTGTGGCATTTTGACTTGCAGATGCCAGTTCTGTTTTATTGGCAATGATGATGTCTGCTACTGCGAGTTGCTGCTGGAAATTATCATTAGAAGTATATTTTTCATCTGCAAAGTAACGCGCATCCGTGATTGTGATTGTGCTATGCAGATCAATGTAAGGTAAATACTGATCTGAAGTCAGTGTAGCCATCACTTGTTTAGGATGTCCTAGACCTGTGGGTTCAATCAAAAGTCTGTCTGGTTTTTGACGCAGCAACAGGTTAATACCGACACTCATTGGTACTCCTGCGGTGCAACACATGCAACCTCCAGGGACCTCTTTGATCATGGCACCTTGTTCTGACATTAGCGCACCATCAATGCCTATCTCGCCGAACTCATTCACTAATACAGCCCAGTTTTCATTTTTTGGTTTATGTTTTAATAAATTTAAAATAGCCGTAGTTTTTCCTGTTCCCAAGAAGCCTGTGATGATATTGGTCGGGGTTTTGTGAGACATAATGATTAATCTAAGCGAAAAAAATATGACCTCAGTTTACTTGATTCACTTAAGTAGAGAAAGATCAAAAGTCTTCATAGGAAGTCACATTAATACCACTCTCAGAAATAGCGCTATTAACACGTCATTCATTCGATGTAACCATCACAACCCGCCTAAAATGCAATGTATTTTATAATACCTGGATATTTAACCACCTTTCACGCATAAACAGTCAGTACCTACAGATTTGGTGACATAAAAGCGACCGTTTTCAGGCACGATCCTGAAATAAGCCAATAAAATGCGCATTGGTAGGAAAAAAACAAAGATAAAAGAGGTAGGAAAAATTCAGAAAACACAAAGGCGCACCTTGCATGCGCCTTATGGTCTCGTTACTCAATCGTGAGTTTGCGAATCTCGCGGGTTAGTGACCGGAGAACTATTAACGAGCATTGTAGTATTTAAAGCTCTTCAGCTTTGTAGCGATTACATTCATTGTAGTAGATACATTTTATGCTAATCATGTGAGGCAACTCTTTCCTCCCTGCAGATTCGATACCTTCCCTCACCGTTTAACTATGGCTTAGTTTACAAAAACTGCAAGTTTATAATGATAAAATAGCTAGATTTTTTATTAGGCAAACCATGTAAGATACACATAATTATTCGCACTACAGCCTAGCCTGTAGATTATAGCTGCGTATAATTTAATCTAGTTTTCAATCAGCAACTGGCGGGAAAGGTCTTAATACAATGACAAAAAGAGAAAAAATCAAACGGTCCCTATTAGCTAAAACGCCCAAGGATACGATTAGCCAATTTCTCTCTCGTGACAACACATCCATTTCAGTATTACTGCTCTCCATTATTGTTGGCATATTGGCCGGTTTGGTCTCCACATCATTTGAGATGGCTGTCCATTTCGTTTCAGATACTCGTACCGATTGGTTAAAAAGTTCAATTGGGGGACTGGTTCCTTTATGGGTCGCTGCCTTTTTAATTAGTGCTGCGTTGGCTTTTATTGGCTACTACTTAGTGCACCGATTTGCACCGGAAGCATCTGGCTCTGGTATCCCAGAAATAGAAGGGGCAATGGACGGTGTTCGTCCTGTTCGTTGGTGGCGTGTTCTCCCTGTTAAGTTTTTTGGTGGTATGGGTACTCTAGGCTCCGGTATGGTATTAGGCCAAGAAGGCCCAACAGTACAAATGGGGGGTGCCATTGGTCGCATGATCAGTGATATTTTCCGAGTTAAAAACGATGACACCCGCCACTCGTTGCTTGCTTCAGGTTCCGCAGCAGGTCTTGCAGCCGCATTTAATGCACCTTTAGCAGCAATTATGTTTGTCGTTGAAGAGATGCGTCCTCAGTTTCGTTATTCACTGATCTCAATTCGCGCTGTTATTATCGCTTCAATATCCGCGACCATTGTTTTTCGGGCATTGAACGGACAAGCAGCCGTCATCCAAACCCCTCAATACGCATCTCCTGAATTGTCTACATTATGGTTATTCCTGTTACTTGGAATCATGTTCGGTATATTCGGTGTGATTTTTAACCGCTTGGTCACCTTTTCACAAGATTCCTTTGTGAAGCTACACCATAATAAGCGTGGTCGCTACTTAATCACAGGTACCTTAATTGGTGGTACCTTTGGTCTGATACTACTGTATCTACCTGAAGTAACTGGCGGCGGTATCGATTTAATCCCAACCATCACCACTGGTGGTTTCAGCGTCAATCTTTTACTGTTTTTGTTTGCTGCACGTATATTAACAACCATGATTTGTTTTGGCTCTGGGGCTCCTGGGGGTATTTTTGCTCCTATGTTGGCACTCGGTACGTTGTTTGGTTATGCGTTTGGTCTTATTGCTCAACACGCATTTCCTGCTTTACCTATCACCCCTGGCATGTTTGCTATTGCTGGTATGGGGGCATTATTCGCCGCCACCGTTCGTGCGCCTATTACGGGTATCCTTTTGGTTATTGAAATGACCAATAACTACTACCTAATTCTACCGTTAATCATCACCAGTTTAGGTGCCGGTATTTTTGCTCAGCTATTGGGTGGACAACCTATCTATAGCCAATTACTGAACCGTACTCTGAAAAATACCAAACTGAGACAAGACGACCTACCTACTGAATAGCAATCATATTTGCAATATAAGCCTTGAACTTGCTATGATCGTGCACTTTGTTGTTCAGCTAGATTGGCATTAGCCAATCTAGCTGATTAGACAAGCTTATATCCGCCGCAGCCCGTACTTCCTAGTGAATGATGACACTCTGATGCTATATCGAGATTTTATTGGATAACAATAAGTTATTAAAATTTCTATCGTGTTCAGCCTAAGTGTTGCTTACTTGCTGTAATGGCGTATTACGCTACTTTCATCGCTTATATTAATGGGAATCTTGGTTGGACTGGAAACGCTTCATACAGTATCAAAATGTCCCGCCCTCTCAGGCGGCACTTGCTCTTGGCGTTATCGGTTTGGGACAAGCATGGGCACTCTATATTCCAGAAATTGGTGAAGTCATTCGCCCTTACCTTGCTTGTTTTGGTGCTCTGTTACTGTTTCCAGTATTGATGAAGTACCTGACCAATAGAGCCGTTTTTATGGCCGATATTAAGCACCCCCTAAGAGGAAGCTTAATGGCCCCGATGAGTATGGCGCTGTTAATTCTTTGTGATTATCTCGCGGTCATCTCCCCTTATATTGCCTACCCTCTTTGGGTCGCATCCTTGCTTTTGCACTTAACGATGATGGGGCTATTTTTTGGCTATCAACTGCTCAACTTTAAGATGTCTCACATTGTACCCAGTTGGTTTTTATATCCAGTAGGTGTCATTAGCAGCTCTCTAGCAGGTACTCAATTTGGTCACACTGTTTTTTCAGAAACTCTGGTAATGACGTGTGTGGGCATCTACTTCTTTATGCTACCTCTGGTGCTGTATCGATTGGTGTTTTTTGGTAAATTGCCGCGAAAAGCTCGCCCAACGTTGGCGATTATGGCGGCACCTATCAATTTAACCTTAGCAGCATATTTGGTTAACTTTCCCGATCCTGACCCTATTTTAACTGGGGCTTTAGCCGGCATTGCCATCACCATGACACTGCTCATTTACCTATGCTATATCAATTTGCTCAGTCTTAAATTTCAGCCATCCATTGCGGCAGTCACTTTCCCATCCGTGATTAGTGCTGTAGCTATGTCTCGACTCACGTCTTGGTTTGAACTTGCCCACGAGGATTGGTACTGGTTACATCAATTTGGCATGTTTGAGCTCACTATCGCCACTTTATTAGTGATATGGGTCTCTATAGGATACGTGGCAATGTACTGGCCTGAACGATTTAAGCCCCAGAATAAAAGAACTTAAATCGCTATAGCCGTTAGATGGGTAAAGGCAGGAAATACTTAATTTAGACCGTGTAGGAACTCATGGCGAGTAGCAGGGTTTGATTTAAAGATCCCACCCAATGCGGTAGTGGTTGTTTCACTCGTAGCATCCATCACCCCACGAGATTTCACGCAATAGTGGGTGGCGTCAATTTTCACCGCAACATCATCACTTTCAAGTAATGCTTGTAAAGCGACTAAAATTTGTTGCGTCATTCGCTCTTGCACTTGTGGACGCTGCGCAAAAAAGCGCACAATGCGATTGATTTTCGATAGACCAATGATCTTACTTCTAGGAATATAAGCCACTACCGCACGGCCATCGATAGTCACTAAATGGTGCTCGCAAGTACTGGTCAAGGTAATGTCTTTTACACGTACCATTTCACTTACGTCCATTTTATTTTCAATGACTGTGATTTTTGGAAAGCGCTGATAATCTAAGCCAGAGAACACTTCATCTACATACATTTTAGCAATACGTTTCGGCGTATCTTGCAGAGAATCATCGGTCAAATCCAGTTCCAGTAGTTCCAAGATTTCACGCATATGGTATTCAATTTTATTTTTTTTATCCTCAGCAGTAAGCGCATTTGGCACCATAGGGGTTTCTAAACCTCTATTGGCAAGTGCTTCTTTAACTAATAGTGCTGATTCGCTTAAACCTGACATTTGTCTCTCCATCTCTACATCTTTGCATCGCGCAATAAACATTTACGCGATCGCGAATGAGAATACTTGGATTTGTTCAAAATTACACTATCTAATTTAATCACTTAAGTGTCTCTATTTGGCGCTCGTGTTACAGTTCTTTTTTATTACCGTACAAATTAAGGAACTAAGATGAGTTGCTGTGACGCTCCGGGCCTAATGCCTATTGAAGAGGCTATGGCCAACATTCTTGAAAATACTCACACAGTTAAAGAAACTGAAACACTGCCTTTAGATAAAGCGCTTGGCCGAGTTCTGGCCTGTGACATCTTATCGCCTATCCATGTTCCCCCTTTTGATAACTCCGCTATGGATGGATATGCCGTAAGAATCGCCGACCTAGATGTGAGCACGACACTGCCTTTAGCAGGGCAATCATTTGCTGGTGCGCCACTAAAAAGGCAATGGCCCCCCCTTACCTGTATACGTATCATGACAGGTGCACAAATCCCTGCAGGTTGTGACGCGGTCATTATGCAAGAGTTGGCCACCGTCACTGAACAAGGCATTCAATTTGATGCCTCACCAGTGACACGCCATCAAAATATTCGTCCTCTAGGGGATGATATAAAAGTGGGTCAAATGGTGCTAAGCAAAGGCAAGCGATTAACCCCACGTGATTTGCCTATGCTCGCTTCCCTAGGTGTGGCCAATATTCAAGTTTACCGTAAGCCCATTGTGGCGACCTTCTCAACAGGGGATGAATTAAAGCCTGTTGGTACTCCTTTAGGGGAAGGTGAAATCTACGACAGTAACCGTTATGGCACTATCCCACTATTTAAAAAATTTGGCTGTGACGTAGTTGATCTTGGGGTGATTCCTGACGATCCCGCGCTATTAACTAAGGCTTTCGAGCACGCACAAGCAAATGCCGATGTAGTGGTAACCTCTGGGGGCGTCAGTGTTGGAGAGGCGGACTTTACTAAAGATATACTTGAGCAAACAGGCGAGATCGGTTTTTGGAAACTCGCGATTAAGCCAGGTAAGCCATTTGCCTTTGGTAAACTCAATAATGCTCTATTTTGTGGATTACCCGGAAACCCTGTTTCAGCATTCATGACCAGTTACATTTTAGTACAACCATTACTGGCTAAAATGAGTGGCGACAGCGATTGGAAACCTGAACCTATTCTTCAAGCAACCACTCATTGCGCGTTTAAAAAAGTACCTGGTCGTACCGACTATCAACGGGGGATTTACGCTATTAATGAAAAAGGGCAATTTGTCGTTGAAACTACGGGAAATCAAAGCTCAGGGGCATTTCGCTCAATGAGTTTAGCCAATTGCTTTGTAATTTTAGAGCGTGAACGTGGCCGAGTAGAAGTGGGTGAAACTGTTCAAATTCAGCTCTTTAACTCGACACTTTATTAGGAGAGGCCAACATGGAGATCTTGAGCGACAAAGAAATGCTTCGCTACAATCGGCAAATCATCTTGCGCTCCTTTGATTTTGAGGGTCAAGAGGCTCTAAAACAAGCCTCTGTATTAGTCATTGGTGCCGGCGGTTTAGGCTGTGCGGCAACGCCATACCTTGTCTCAGCAGGTATCGGTAAACTGACTATTGTGGATGATGATGTTGTAGAGTTATCCAATTTGCAACGTCAGATATTACACACAGAGTCTGATATCAACACACTAAAAGTGCAATCCGCAAAAAGCAGTTTACAAGCACTCAATTCAGGCTGTGACATCACTGCCATTGCCCGCCGTTTGCATGAAGATGAACTCAGTGAAGCCATCGCTCAGCACTCCCTAGTTATGGATGCCAGTGACAACTTGGCCACAAGAAACCAATTAAATCGCCTATGCTATCAACATAAAACACCGTTAGTTTCAGGTGCGGCCATTCGTCTTGAAGGACAAGTTATCAGTTTTACCTATCAAGACGATGAACCTTGTTATCAATGTTTAAGTACTTTGTTTGGAGCCAATGAATTAAGCTGTGTCGAAGCGGGGATACTGGCCCCTGTAGTGGGTGTCATTGGTAGTATGCAAGCACTAGAAGCCATTCGTTTACTTGCTAACCTTGGACAGCACACCCCGGGGAAACTGATGATGTTTGATGCATTGAGTATGAAATGGCAACAGTTTACCCTGCCAAAACAGGCTCAGTGCAACATTTGTCATAAGATTTAAACATTAGGAAAACGTTTGCGGGAAATTTTAATCACATTCTACTGATGAAAACGATTCACAAACTCCTCTCAATACCTTAGATTAATCTTATCTATCAGGGGCGGTCACATTAGCACTGCCCTAATTCTCTTGTATAGGATGGACAAGACATGAGCAATAAACTAGAACAACTTCGCTCTATGACTGTAGTGGTTGCAGACACAGGTGATATCGAAGCCATTGCAAAATATCAACCTCAAGACGCAACAACAAACCCTTCATTAATTTTGAAAGCGTCTCAACTTGAACATTACGCTCCTCTTATCGATGATGTCATTACTAAGACCAAACAGAAGTTTGACAACCTTGACCAACAGTTAGCCTACGCAGGTGATTTACTCGCTGTAAATATCGGTAAAGAGATCCTTAATATCATTCCGGGTCGCATCTCTACCGAAGTAGATGCTCGATTATCTTACGATACGCAACGCAGCATCGAACGGGCTCGTGGCTTGATTAAATTATATGAAGAAGCGGGCATCACTAAAGACCGCGTTCTTATTAAACTAGCCTCTACTTGGCAAGGTATTCGTGCCGCTGAGCAACTAGAAAAAGAAGGCATCAACTGTAACTTAACGCTGCTATTCTCATTTGCTCAAGCACAAGCCTGTGCAGAAGCCGGTGTGTTCCTAATTTCACCTTTCGTGGGTCGTATTATGGACTGGTATAAAGCCAAAGAAGGTCGTGAATTTGAAGCAAGCGAAGATCCTGGTGTGAAATCAGTCACCACGATTTACGATTACTACAAAGCCCACGGTTATAACACAGTTGTAATGGGCGCAAGCTTCCGTAATACGGGTGAGATTCTTGAAATTGCTGGTTGTGATCGCTTAACGATTAGCCCTGCACTGCTTGAAGATCTGGGCAACGCACAAGGCGTGGTTGAAGAAAAACTTATCGATAACGGCCAAACTCAAGAGCGTCCAACTCCACTTACTGAAGCGCAATTCTTCTGGGATCACAACCAAGATCCAATGGCAGTGGAAAAACTCGCAGAAGGCATCCGACTGTTTGCTGTTGACCAACTAAAACTAGAGACAATGCTAACGGCTAAACTGACCGCTTAAAATGCACCTCGACGATTGAGCCTCTGCCTGCGCAGGGGCTTTTTTATCAGCTCAACCTAATCACACTCTCCTACCCCTTAGCCTTGCCATCTCTTGATACTGCGTCTAGCTTTTAAGCATCACCATAGAGCAGCGCCTAAGGAGAAGCGAATGCCACACCACAGCTACAAAAAAATGGAAATCGTCGGTTCATCATCAGTAGGTATTGATGATGCCATCAATAACGCAGTACAAAAAGCCAGCGAAACAATACATAACATACGTTGGTTTGAAATGCAGGAAGTGCGTGGTCATATAGATGAAGGTAAAGTTGCCCATTGGCAGGTGACGGTAAAAATAGGGTTTACTTTAGATTAAAAAATAGCCACCGTTTAGGTAAATCATAAACGGTGGCTATAACGTTGATTTAAGCGTCTGCTAACCGTAATGCTCTAAATACAAAATAGTGGCTGCAGTACGAGATTTAACTTGCAGTTTTTTCAGCAAACTTTTCATATGCACTTTCACGGTCGATTCAGAGATAAATAACACATCAGCAATTTGTTTATTACGATGACCTAATGCCACTTTCGAAAGTATCTCTAACTCCCTCTCAGTCAGAGTATCCATTAAGCTTGGGTTGTCTGCGCGATCTCTAATGTGTTCAGCCACAATATGGCTATATACCCTGTTACCATTTAAAGCAGCATATAAATGCTCGATTAATTCATCAGGTTCACTGTCTTTTAATAAATAACCATCGGCACCGGCTTTCACTATTGCATCAATATCGGCTGGGGAATCGGAAACGGTCAATATGACAATTTTCGCAGTAATACCTTCAGAGCGAAGAGCTTGCAGAGTATTAAGTCCTGACAAACCTTTCATGTTTAAATCAAGCAATATCAAATCAAGCTCATGCTGATGAGCAAGGGCAAGGGTTTCGGTACCATTACTGGCTTCACAGACGATATTAAATTCATCTTCAAACGAAAGTAGCTGCGTGATGCCACGTCTTATCAATGGATGATCATCCACAATCATTATGCGATGGGTATTACTCACGATCTGACTCATCCTTACATAAAAAAGTAATTAGTATAGTGGTTCCAACATTGGGCTCACTGGAAATGGTTAACTGCCCATTAATATATTGGCTACGCTCATTAAGAATCGACAAACCGTAATGGTCAGCTTTCTTTATCTCCGTGTCAAACCCACGTCCATTATCTATGATAGCGACGGAAATTTGGTCCCCTTCTTGTTCACATCTCACGCGCAGAATTGTCGCTTCGGCATGCTTAATCGCATTATTCGTCGCCTCGCGAATAATTTGCAGCAAGTGTATTTGTTGTGAGGCTTGCAAATGAATAGAAGAGAGTGTGTTCTCTACCTGTATTTCAGCATCTGTGGTTGATTGCAGTTTTTCTAACATCACATTCAGTGCATCACTAAAATTCGCTTCATCAATGCTGAACCTAAACGTACTCAATAATTCACGAAGTTGAATATAAGCCTCACGTAAACCGTCATCAATTTCATGGACAATCGCTGAAGATTTAGGCATACCATTCATCGAGGATTCGGTTTTAATGGAGCGCTTCAATAGGCTCATTTGAATTTTTAAAAACGATAATGACTGAGCCAAAGAATCATGCAGCTCTCGAGCAATAGCACTGCGTTCAGCATAGATCAAAAGTTGCTCAAATTTTTTCTGGGCTTGATTGTAATAGATCCCTCGAGCCAGAATATATGACATATTATCGATCAATTCATGCTCCGTAAATTGTGGGGTCATTTGTAAACACAAGCTTCCTAACCGACTACCATCCAGAATTAATACTTTTTCATGCCATGGGGCATCACTGACTTGCCCGGCAACCAGTTCGGTTGCTTTCCCTGCACTATCATCAATAATCAGTTTCACCGCTGCAATATTTTCAACCGTAGACATATTACAAATAATCTGCTGAAAATGTGTGGGTGTAAGACGAGATGCTGATAATTGTTGGGTACTTTTGTACAACACTTTCAATGACCGATTAGCATGCCGCAACTCTTCCGTTTTGTGTTCCACCATGGCCTCAAGACGGTCATAATGATCTTTGAGCTTACGAGTCATACCATTAAAAGTGGATGCAACTGCGCCCAATTCATTGTTAATGGCATCATTTAACACCACATCAAAATCCTGCGCTTCAATTTTTCGACTGGCATCCACTAATGCCTGCAATGGATGCAAAACTTTAAAGCGGATAAATCGCATAATTACAAACGAGATCAAGACAATACAGGTTAAGCCGAAGCCACTGAACACAGCCATATTACGCAATTTATGCTCTGTATTGGTTTGTAACTTAAATACAAATTTATCAATACGCGACACAAAGATAGGCACATGTTGCCGATACTCATCGTATTGCTTCGATAGCAACAATTGCTTCATCACCTGCCAGCGGTTGACAATAGTTTGGTAATTACTTTGAATATCAGCAGGAACATTCCAACTCTGTAAACTCTTCATTGACGGTGAAAACAATGAACGCTCAAACTGTTCTATATGCTGTAAGGTTTTTTCTCTATCCGCTTCGATATCATAAGCTAAGCGATAGCTCTGCATCCTCATCGAACCAGAAACATTGACCGCTTCTGCATCATCAAAGCTTGAATAAACGGTCACCACAGCCACAATAATGGTCAATGCTGATAACACCACCATTAAGCAGACCGCACCGCCAATGGTCAAAGACACTGACTGAGTGGTTCGATTTTTCACTGCACTCTCCTAAATTCCTTTTACGTGATCAATACGTTATTAACTGTTTGATCTAAAACAATTTACACATCATTTTAACCCTTTAGTATTATATCGCATACAATTTATTCACCTAGACTTAGTAAGTGTTTACATAACCACACGTTTTTCTGTTGTTATTACATTAGTCAGAGGTGGCATTGGTCGATTTATCAAAAAGGAAGTTGTTCACTCGCCGAACATCTCAATCACAACTGGTTTATGACACTGGGCAACGCCTGCCATGGGCTAAGAGTGCTGATGACTTTATCGCTCATTGTACACAATGTAATAAATGCGTCGACGTATGTGAAAGCAACATCATTATTAAAGGCAGTGGCGGTTTTCCAAGTATCGACTTCACTCTAGGTGAATGTACTTTTTGTGAAAAATGCGCTTTGGCATGTCCAGAGCCTATTTTCCACCCAACCAGTGAACTGCCTTGGACCATTAAGGCGAAAATTGCATCCACTTGCCTTGCCTATAAAAATGTGGAATGTCGTACCTGTGGTGACGAATGTGAACCCGTAGCAATACAATTTTCTTTTGAGGTTGGGCATGTGCCTCAACCTAAACTAGACTCAGAGTTGTGCACAGGATGTGGCGCTTGTTTAAGTGCATGTCCAGTGTCAGCTATAACAATGACTGACTGCAACGAGGATAGCCATGCCAGCCAGTGAAGTTCATATTTCAAGTTTTGTCATCTACTGTGCCCCTGATGCTATGGAGACTGTCCGAAGATCAGTAAACAGTTATTCCGCTACAGAAATTTTTGCCGAAGGAGATGGCAAGTTTGTCGTGGTGATGGAAACCGAAAACCAAGGTTTTATCACCTCTACAATCGATGAGATTAACGACCTACCTGATGTTATTAGTACCGCTTTGGTATACCACCAAATCGAAACCGATGTTGACACCCTTGATACCGACATACATGCCACGGCGATAACCGATGCCAGCATCGGTACACCGACCCCGCAAGAGGACATATTATGAAAATGACACGACGCGAGTTTGTGAAAGCAAATGCAGCAGCCTCAGCTGCCGCAGTAGCCGGGATTTCACTTTCCGCTTCTGCAACCAATCTTATCGCCAGCTCAGACCAGACAAAAATCAAATGGGATAAGGCTCCATGCCGTTTTTGTGGCACAGGGTGTTCTGTCCTAGTCGGTACGCAAAATGGTAAGGTCGTCGCCACACAAGGGGATCCTGAGGCCCCAGTAAATAAAGGCCTTAACTGTATCAAGGGCTACTTCCTATCTAAAATCATGTACGGTGAAGACCGATTAACACAACCTTTATTACGAATGACTAATGGCAAATACGATAAAAATGGGGATTTTACCCCTGTATCGTGGGATGTGGCACTCGATACCATGGCTGACAAATTTAAAGAAGCCTTGAAAAAGAACGGCCCCACCAGCGTCGGTATGTTCGGCTCAGGCCAATGGACGGTCATGGAGGGTTACGCCGCATCTAAAATGATGAAAGCAGGTTTGCGCTCTAACAACATTGATCCTAACGCTCGTCACTGTATGGCCTCAGCAGTAGGTGGCTTCATGCGTGCTTTCGGTATTGATGAACCTATGGGCTGTTACGATGATTTCGAACATGCGGACACTTTTGTACTGTGGGGTTCAAACATGGCAGAAATGCACCCAGTACTATGGACTCGCATCGCCGACCGCCGACTCAGTCACCCACACGTAAAAGTTAATGTTCTGTCCACCTATTATCATCGCTCTTTTGAATTGGCAGACCACGGCTATATTTTCCACCCGCAATCCGATCTCGCTATCGCGAACTTTATTGCTAACTACATTATTCAAAACGATAAAATCAACCAAGATTTCGTCAATAAGCACACCCATTTTAAACAAGCTGAAACGGATATTGGTTACGGTCTGCGCGATGATGACCCGTTGCAACAAGCAGCCGCCCATCCGAACTCGGGGAAAATGTCTGGCATCACTTTTGAAGAGTACGCACAATCTGTAGCGCCTTACACAGCCGCTAAAGCCAGTGAAATTTCCGGTGTTTCAGAAGAACACTTAATCCAACTAGCAGAACAATACGCCGACCCTAACATTAAAATCATGTCCCTCTGGACTATGGGGGTGAACCAACACACTCGCGGTGTATGGATGAATAACCTCATTTATAATATCCACTTATTAACCGGTAAAATCTCTACACCGGGTAACTCTCCTTTCTCATTAACCGGTCAGCCATCAGCATGTGGTACCGCTCGAGAAGTGGGTACATTCTCACACCGCTTACCGGCCGATATGGTTGTTGCCAATCCAAAACACCGTCAAAAAGCCGAAGGTATTTGGAAACTTCCAGACGGAACCATTCCAGCCAAACCAGGCTACCATGCTGTGGTACAAGATCGGATGTTGCATGATGGTAAGTTAAATGCTTACTGGGTTATGTGTAACAACAACTTGCAAGCAGGGCCAAATATCAATACGGAACGTCTACCAGGCTATCGTAATCCTGATAATTTTGTTGTCTGCTCAGACCCTTACCCTACCGCTACCGCTCAAGCATCCGACCTGATTCTGCCTACCGCAATGTGGGTTGAAAAAGAAGGCGCCTATGGTAATGCGGAACGTCGTACTCAAGCTTGGTATCAACAGGTTGAGAGCATTGGTGAAGCTAAGTCCGATCTTTGGCAAATCATGGAGTTTTCTAAACGCTTCAAGATGGAAGAAGTATGGCCTGAAGAGTTATTGGCAAAAGCACCTCAATACCGTGGCAAAACCATGTATGACATGCTGTTCAAAAATGGTCATATTGACAAATACCCATTAAGCGAAGCGCAAGAGTTAAACGACGATGCGAAAGCACAAGGTTTCTATGTGCAAAAAGGCCTTTTTGAAGAGTACGCCAGTTTTGGTCGTGGGCATGGACACGATTTAGCTCCTTACGATGAGTATCATAAAGTGCGTGGTCTACGCTGGCCTGTGGTGGATGGCAAAGAGACGCAATGGCGATTTAAAGAAGGCTCCGACCCTTATGCTAAGAAAGGCTCTGATTGGGACTTTTATGGCAAGCCTGACGGTAAAGCTTGGATTATTTCTGCACCATATGAAGCGCCACCAGAGGTGCCTAACGATGAGTTTGATATGTGGCTCTGTACTGGACGTGTCCTAGAGCATTGGCATACAGGAACCATGACTCGACGTGTACCTGAACTGTACAAAGCTGTACCAGATGCCGTCTGTTATATACATCCTGCTGATGCTAAAGAAAAAGATCTTCGTCGTGGTGAAGAAGTTCTCATTTCCAATAAACGAGGTGAAGTCCGCGTTCGAGTGGAAACACGCGGACGCAACCGACCACCAAGAGGCTTAGTCTTTATCCCCTTCTTTGATGCTCGTATCCTGATTAATAAACTGATCTTGGACGCAACAGACCCACTGTCTAAGCAAACGGACTTTAAGAAGTGTCCAGTTAAAATCACTAAAGTGGCCTAAGGCCTTTGACCGTTATACGGGGCTAATGCTCTAGCCCCGACTAATTAGCCAATAGGCGGAGACATAATAATGAAAAAACTATTGATTGCTCTGTTATCAATTAGTGCCATAGGTGTCGCAATAGCTCAATCAGAAGTAGAAGGTGTAAGCCATAAATCTGCTGAGATCGACGATGGCATGATGGAACAAACTGACTTACAAAAAGCCGAAAATGCGGGTGTTGAGGCAGCTAGACTGCATAACCCTGGCGGTATTGGTGGTGTACATTCACTGCGTGGTGCCAGTGAGCTCGAAGCAACACGCCAAGCAGACGATTTTAAGAAATACCCTCGCGAACAGGTATTAACCAGTGAATATGTTTATCAACCCCCATTGATCCCTCATAACATTCGAGGATATGAAGTCTCACTGAACGTGAATAAATGTCTTGCGTGTCATAGCTGGAAAAATGCAAAAGAAATGGGCGCAACTAAAGTCAGTGTGACTCACTATGTAAATAGAGAAGATGCGGTATTAGCAGATATGTCTCCACGACGCTATTTCTGTTTGCAATGTCACGTACCTCAAGCAAATGCCAAACCACTGGTAGAGAACAAATTCAAACCTGTTGATTCACTTCAATAAGCTTTGCTGGTTGTTAACATAAGAGGTGATTTATGAAATTTTTAAAAGCGTTCTGGAAGCGGCTCTCAACACCAAGTAAAGCGGCCGTTGGCATTGTTCTTTTTATGGGGTTTAGTGGGGGCCTTCTGTTTTGGGGAGCATTCAATACCGGGATGCAATACACCAACTCAGAAGAGTTTTGTGCTGGCTGTCACGAACCTATTGTACGTGAAATCCAAGAAACCATACATTATTCAAACCGCTCTGGGGTAAGAGCGATATGTTCTGACTGTCACGTTCCTCATCAATGGACGGACAAAATCGTTCGAAAAGTACAAGCATCCAAAGAAGTCTTTGGTCATATTATTGGTATTATTGATACCGACGAAAAATTCCAAGCACGTCGAGGCCATTTAGCTGAACGAGAATGGGCACGATTGAAAGCGAACGATTCGCTTGAATGTCGTAACTGTCATGAGTTTGACTATATGGACTTTTCAGAACAAGGGAAACGCAGTGTTAAACAACACTCCACCGCCCTCGCATCTGGAGACAAAACTTGTGTAGATTGTCACAAAGGTATCGCACATAAATTACCTGACATGCATGGCGTTGAGGGTTGGTAGGGGAGAATTATGAGTCAATTAGAATCCATCATTTGGCATATTTTAGGTTACAGCGCAATGCCAGTGATTATTTTAGGCGGATTTGCAGCGGTTGCCGCAATTTGTATCTGGCTTCTTTCTATTACAGCCGATAAAGAAGGGACAAACTAAGCGACACCCTTGTCTTTACTCAGCTCGGTATTTAAATACCGAGCTTTAGCGATCAATAAAATAATCCCTAACCTTAATCATATGAAACCACTATCATAATACTAATTTAATGGCTACCCTTTTATGTGTCATAGCTCATAAAATCCACACTTATATGCAACTCATCGCAAATTTTCCACGACTAGCACGGTTTCAAGTCATATTAGGGTGTACATTAACACCACTCACAATAAGCAAGTAAATGAACATAAATAGTGCTAAAAACTCACGTTGTTTAACCCGCTAGACTGCTCTATTACTTATTATTTAAATATAAACATATGAGGTGTAGCATGATCTATAGCCAAAATGCAGAAGAAATCAACAAAGCAGCGACTCATAACATGTGGCGTCTAATTGGAATTATTATTGCGGTTAAAGTGGGCTTCATTGCCCTACCCAGCATTATTTCAACACTACATGGTTTGGGGCACTTCTTTTAAACTCATTTTTACTCCAATCACAAAACGGCAGATCTTAATAGATGTGCCGTTTTTTATATGATTTTGTGTTCACTAATTTAGGACATGACAATACAGGCTTTACGTTGTCAACGCCCCATGATCCCACGGGGCGATATTGTTAGTGTTTGAAGCTTCAAAGTAAGAATGCATCGATATCGGGTTCAGCTTTCGCCAGCTACTGCATGCATTTGACCAGACAGTCGTATTTTATATGGACACCCATAATAAAGTCTCCTCACCTACCTCCTTACAGCATCACACGAATACAGTGCACACTCACCAGCTTCTAACATCTCATCATTGGCTTTTTATATGGACACCCATAATAAAGTCTCCATACCTACCTTCTTACAACATCACACCAATACAGTGCACACTCACTAGGTTCTAACATCTCATCATTGCTACCTATGACACTCAGCTAGGCATTTATTATGGGTGTCCATATTTATTTTATCGATAGATGTAAATCGAGATTGGTGTTTTTTAACGAGCTTAGGCTCGAAAGAGCCATTGCGATCACGAGGTGTATCGAGTTCGAACTCCCCATCTTCGGTTTTGATCCGCTTGCTACTCTTTCCGTTACGGCTATTTCTTGATTTGGATTGTTGGTGTTTTTCGTAGCCAAGATGCTCATCCATTTCAGCATTGAGAGCTGCTTCAACAGTGATCTTTTTGAGCATCTGACTGAATTCGGTTAAATCTTCAGGGCTTTTAATTCCTTTTGCTGCTTCTTTAGCAAAAGCTTCAAGTGCTTTCTTATCCATGTTGCCTTTCCTTAGCCATTACGGCATTAAGTGTAGGCAGTTACACAGAATTTAGGACAGTCTCGTAAGCCTACCCTCAGTCACTAATGCAGGCACCTTTCCAAATGGATTCACCTCTAGGTAGGATTTTGTTTTTTGTTCACCTGATGCAATATCGACCCTTCGATAGTCACATTCCAACCCTAACTCTTCAATCGCATTAATGGTAACACCTGAACACGCACCTGGTGCATAAAATAGAACTAAAGACATATGTACTCGCTCCCGTTATTAGTCGGTAATTAGTAAATTAATTTACCTATAACAAATATTTATACTTGAACTCCCCGATAAGCACTAGCGTTTTAGCCTAAGTCTATTAGGGTTGCCACAAGAGATGTCTATCCCAAGCTCCAAAGATATACACTTTTTACTTTTCTCAAGATTTACTCTGCAATATTGTTTAGCCTCTTTTTCATTAGTCAGTCATAGTTCCGTTTCGTTAATGCCCAACAAGTCATAGCTTCCCCCGTGATGGGTTACCTTGTGATTTACAATGGATACCGATTACTCAAGTAGACAGAAAAACGCCCTTCATTTTTTATGAAAGTTATTTTAGCCACGCATTTGACAGTTATTTATCTCGTATATAAGAAGTTTGAACTAATGTACCTAGCACAACTTCACTCTTAGTCACTTTGAAATTTAACGGTTGTTTGAGTTCACCAAACAACGGTGCGCCACCGCCAAGTAGGATAGGAAAACGAGTAATGACCATTTCATCAATCAGATCTTCTTTAAGAAAGTTTTGGATGGTTACACCACCGTCGATATATAGATCATTAAATCCATTTGCATGTAACTCAGTGAGAATATCTTGCAACTGACCTTTGACTAAAAATACCTTGTCTTCATAACCTTTTGGCACTTTGGTCATTGTGTTGCTTAATACGAACACAGGTTTAGTATAAGGCCACTCGCAATCAAAGCTCAGAATCATATCAAAGGTATTACGTCCCATCACTAATCCATCTATTCGCTCCATCAACGTAATGAATCCAGTATCCATATTGTCTGGATTTGGTACTGAATGTAACCAGTCAATTTTGCCATGTTTATCTGCAATATAACCGTCCAAACTTGTTGCAATAAATACAATGTTTGCCATATGTGCCTCATCAAATTGTTCGTTTTTGAGCGAAATTGAACTATAGATATACTAATCTGTATTGAAAAGGCGTAACACGGAAAAATGTTCAATTAGCCGTTTAAATCGAAGTAAAATGGCATAAGGATAGTGTGTTCAATTGGCTATTAACCAAACTCAGGAGCACTTATTCGAGAAATAAGTTGTTCTTGCCCCTGAATGCCACAGCATTATTCATTAATCGATGTCAGATAGTGATTGATAATGGTACTGGCAAAAGACAAGACCTAGTCTTATACCTCTTCAGTCATTCTTTGTATATTTTCAACCAGATAATCGAACAAGCACCTAATCGACCTACATCGATAAGTCTATGCTCAACGTAACGTCACCATTTCCTCATCAGGCAATGATGCACATACTGCGGTTACGATTGCAGCTCACCATGGTTTATCAGACCGTTTTCAGTTGTTGATGGTGCGTGCGTCCCCCTTTAACTGTATGTAAGCGATGCCACTCCACTAAGCGGCACAACGGTTATGCAGGTGTAATGACCATATTGACCAACTATAACGGATTCGAAAAACATTGAGATTGAATGCACAAGTCCCAAGCCATGGTTATACCCCGCTACATGATGCCGTTTGGCACAGGCATTTTTAAGAAACTAATGCTTTAATTAATACTGACGCGCGAACAGATTTAATGGGCTTTGATTGGAAAACACCGCTTGCCCTAGCAAAAGAATATCATTATCAGAAAATTGTCGAATTATTGGAGGACAAAAAATGAATGTACTCGTCGTCTACTGGCACCCAGAACCAAAAAGTTTTAACAGCGCAATGTTTCGTCGCTCTGTAGAAGCATTACAAGTTGTGGGGCATGAGGTAAAAACTTCCGATCTACATGCAATGAATT
This sequence comes from Vibrio rarus, assembly GCF_024347075.1. NCBI lineage: Bacteria > Pseudomonadati > Pseudomonadota > Gammaproteobacteria > Vibrionales > Vibrionaceae > Vibrio > Vibrio rarus. The sequence continues at coordinate 983,857 of NZ_AP024901.1, read as the reverse complement.
TCGACGCTATATCGGGTCGCCATAACTTTACTACCACCCATGATAATGAGTTTTTCAAACAACAACTTGAGGAACTGCATGCCAGCGAAAATCAAGGTTTTGCTGCTGATATCGAGTTGGAGATCCAAAAACTGGAATGGAGTGATTTAGTTATTTTTCAATTCCCTCTTTGGTGGTTTGGCATGCCAGCCGCACTAAAAGGTTGGGTGGACCGCGTGTTTGCAATGGGAAGAGTTTATGGTAGTGGTCGATTCTACGATAAGGGCGTGTTTAAAGGTAAAAAAGCCATGCTTAGCATCACCATGGGTGGACCAGAGGAACTGTATGAGAAAAATGGTTGGAATGGTTGGAATGGTGATTTAGACGCTATTTTGCGCCCAATTCACAGAGGTGTATTTGAGTTTACTGGCTTCTCTGTACTTGCACCGCAGAAGGTATTTGGTCCAGCGCGTAAAACCGAGCAAGAGCGTATGACCGAATTGGACAACTATTCACGTAGACTACAAACCATTTTTGATGAAGCTGCTTTTGAGGTTGGTGAGTATTAAGTTTATAACTCTACTTTGAAGCATTGATATAAATGCAACGCCCTAGTTTCATATTGAGTTGTTGAATGGGTTGTTAGACCGCCCTTATCTAGATGAACAACCCTTGATTTTTTAAATCTGCCATCAGTAATTATGTGTCACTTCTATTTAAATAGAATATAGAAATGACACATATTATTTAGCATAGCCTTACTTTTGTTGACTATACCCACTGACCTTTATAGTCATTTTATTTATGATTCTTTACCACAACAATCATCAAAGTAACCCGCTCTAACCGTTGCTCCTATGAAGTTACACAACAGTCTTTCCGCATGAATCATGGTAATGTTACCAACATCGTAAGCTGGCGTAATTTCTACTAAATCCATCCCAACAACCCTTCCTTTATTCACCAAACCATGAATCAGTTTATGCAGTTGAAGCCAGTTAAGACCACCCGGTGTTTGGGCTAATACGCCAGGCATAATCGTAGGGTCAATACCATCAGCATCAATCGTTAGATAGTATGTCCCATTATCAGGAATCGTCTTTAATACTTCTTCAATACCTTTATCATGCATTTCATAAGCGGTGGTGATGTTACTTCCGTAGGCTTGCGCATCTTTTACTTCTTTCGTTGTTGCGCTACCAATGCCTCTCATACCAATTTGATGAATACCTTTAATAAAAGGCATTTCTGAAGCACGGCGTATTACACTAGAATACCCTTGTGCTTCACCATTAACCTCATCACGCCAATCTAAATGAGCATCAATATGGATTAAAGTGATCTCTTTATCTAAGGCATCTAAAGCCTTAATAATTGGAATAGAAACGCCATGATCACCCCCTAAAGTGATGAGAACGGTGTTGGCTGAAAACACTTTACGAGCGATCTGCTCTGCGTTGTCATAGTGCTCCATAGGATTAATTAGGCTTGATTTTGCATTGCCGCAATCCACTACCTTGATCTCTTTACCATCAAGTAATGTACCACCAAGATCAAAATCGTAATTATTAAGCGTCATCTCTATTTCTGCTAGCGATGACCAGTTTCTAATATGATCGGGGCTGACACTTTGCTCATTAGCTTGTCCCGACGTGCTGTAAGGCACACCAAATGGCACGCCCAATATCGCAATATCTGCATCAAAATGTTCAAAGTTATCAACTAAAGGAAACCCTAAAAAAGTGTGTGGTTTTGCGACAGGAGCATCCGTTAAAAATTTGTTCATCTCTATTCCTAACACGGTTATTAGATTGTTCTTCTATCAGTCACATTAAAGAGGCCACTCAATATAGTAAAGCTAATTAAAATATTATATCTTTAGTATTTTTAAACCTGTGAGTGCTGTGCATGTTAGATCATAAAGAAATTGAAACTCTCGTTGCTATTGTTGATGGTCAAAGTTTCGACAATGCCGCTCAACAACTCAATGTTTCCCCTGGCGCTATTTCTCAAAGAATAAAATCGTTAGAAAATCGAATTGGCAGCTCTGTTTTAATAAGAAGCACACCACCCAAGCCAACAGATGTTGGCGAACAGGTTTTGACCTTTGCAAGGCGTATGTTGTTATTACAAAACGAAATGGATTTGGTTTTAAGTAACAAAAGCAATGATAGTGCTCGAGCACTTACCATTGCTGTTAATCACGACACCTTAACGTGCTGGTTCATGGATGTAATTCAACAACTTGATGATCAACCTCACCTTGCCTTTGATATTCGAGTTTCAGATACACTAAATACCCAAGAGTTACTCATTAAAGGTGATGTTATAGCGGCGATAACCTCAAAAAACAATCAAATTGGTGGCTGCAAGACTCGCTTTTTGGGTCAGTTAGAGTATATCCCGGTGTGCTCTAAAGCATTTTTTACTGCTCATTTGGGCGACAATTTTACCTCTCAGATGCTCGCTAGTGCCCCTATTGCCTTATTTGATAGAAATGATGATTTGATTGAGCAGTTTTTATCCCAATACAATTTGCATTCCAATCATAGCAAAACACACTATATTCCTAGCTCTAGTGCATTAGTCGAGGTCGTTAAGCAAGGGATCGGCTGGACGATGTTACCGAAAATTTTGATTGAAAATGAATTGGATGATAACGAACTGCTGCTGCTCAGTGAGAAGTCCGTTCTGGTGGATCTTTATTGGAATACTTGGGAGCAAGTCTCTGAAATCATACATAAAGTGGAATCTGTTGTGACCTCAGTTGCCATGAAGAAACTCGTGAACGACTAACTAATGTCATAGAGTGGCAAGTAAAGTTGGCGCCCTTACATACAAAAAAATGTCCAGTTAATTACCGGACATTTTCTGCAGAACCTTAATGTTATAGACCTGTGGTCTTAGTCACCATAGATATCAAAATCAAAGTATTTATCTTGAATTTTCTTATAAGTGCCATCGGCGCGAATTGCTTTAATTGCGGCATTGAACTGCGCTGTCAAATCTTTATCTTGCTTGCGAGTAGCAATTCCTAAGCCTTCACCAAACCATTTCGGATCAGTTAAAGAAGGCCCTGCTAATTCATAAGCTTTACTGGCTCCAGCTTCTTTCAATTTGTCTTCAATAACCAGACCATCACCAAGAATGGCTGCAACTCGTCCATTATCAAGATCAAGGCATGCATCATCAAAAGAGTTATAACGGACAATATCCACGTTTTTATAATTATCAATAAGATATTGATCATGCGTAGTAGCACGCTGAACACCAATTTTTACACCATCTAGGTGTTTAAAATCTAATTTAGTTCCTTTTTTAACTAAGAATCTATTCGGTGTTTGCGCATACTTATTAGTAAAGTCAACTCTTTTAAGACGTTCTTTAGTAATGTCCATAGCTGCCATAATCGCATCGTATTTATGCGCAAGCAGAGAAGGAATAATACTGTCCCAGTCTTGAGGAACAATTGTACATTTGGCCTGCATTTGGTGACAAATCGCTTTAGCGATATCAATATCAAAGCCACTTAAAGAACCATCCGCTTCTGTTTTACTAAAAGGAGGATAGGCGCCCTCGATACCAAATCGTATCGTTTTCCACTCTTTAGCTTGAGCAATATTCGCAAATGTTGTCGTCAAAATCGTGATCAACAATAACCACTTCTTCATTTTTATTTTCCTTGAAATTAATGATTAGCCTAACACCGTTCAATGCCATGTAGACCTGATACAACTTTGAGAGTAAACGCAAATAAAACATAAGTAAATTTAAATAAATTGGCATAACTTTAATAATTCTAAAGATTAAATACCATCAATATAGACACATCGACACAGAAGACGCCAAAGCATTGAAATGCATAGTTATGCATTTCTGTATTTTAAAGAATAGACGACTGGGTATATCACCTGCCATTTCGAAAAACGAGCTTTATCACGACTTTCGTAGGGTGAAATTACAAGCAATAACGCTAAGCGGAGCTTTTTCATCATCGTTCATTAAAGTCATAATCAACATAGTGTACTAATCGATGACTCCCCCTTTCGGAGGAGACTTAAATCTTGCAAAACCCACCCTAACAACCCTGCCCTTCCACCCTTCATTGAATAAATCCGGTCTGAGCATTAGAGGTCCAATACGTCCGTCGCATTGACAGGTAAGAGTTCTAATCCTCTACAGGGGATCTTTTTCTAGACTCTATACTCGGTGGGCAACGCAATTATTCGTAATCTGTCGCGTAGGTTTCTTCATATGTGTGCGAGTAAAGTTCAAATAAGTTACCGAACGGGTCTTCTAAATAAACCATTTTGGCTGGTTTGCTGTCATCTTCAGGGTGGTAGCGCATAACGTCCATACGTACTTTGCCACCGAATTTTTCTACTTTTTCCATCACTCCTGTAAAATCGTCGGTCTGTAGACAAAAATGAAAAATGCCTAGACGAGAAAAATCAACTTGGTGACGTTGTTGGCGCTCTTTCATTTCGAACATTTCAACACCGATACCGTCCGAAGTCACTAAGTGTGCAATGTTGAAACCTTTGAAACCTTCACCAAAAACAGCGATACACATACGACCGATGGCAGATTCACGCTCTTCGATGACTTTAGTGTTGTTCATTACGATTTTTAGACCTAGAGCTTGAGTGTAAAACTCCACCGCTTTGTCCATATCGCCAACCATGATGCCTACGTGATTCATTTTCATAACTTGCTCCAAATTCGTTTTATCTGTATTTGTTTCGATGAAAGAAGTATATGAAGAGAACATAATTAAATGAAATTATCATGATTTATATTAATGATAATTTTTTGTTATTAATATAAGAAAGGAATAACTAGTGAGCAATAGCATATAGTGGCAAGGTTTATATAGGTAATGCCAAACGGTCCGCAACACAGATCTCAATGTCATTCTATTTTCCCCTTTAGCTAGGCCTATATGTTGCCATTAAAACAGCATAGAACATTTGAAATTCCAAGCTAAACAAATGTACATGTGTAGTGGCATCCTTGTGGCGCAGATGTGGCTAAGGTAATGACACGCTCAAATCCATAAGTACTGAAAAACTAACGAATTAGACCATTAGGCATTTATATCATTTATATGGACACCCACATTACCATTTATATGGACACCCATAATAAATGAATACATTCGGCATCAACCCATTACAAACCAAACCCATCAACGACTAACAGATAAAGACCCCCCTACTCTATTCAATCTTATTATTTACAATGGGTGGCCACATTTTTTCTCCACATTTTCCCTTTGTTTTTTTGACGAGAAGAGGGTGCCACTTTTGATAGTTAGCACCCTCTTCTACACCTAGAGCGAACACATGAATGAACACTTATCGATCATGTACATCATCTCCACAAAACGCTGTGAAATCATTCCTCGATGGCTTCATGTGGCATCCATGCTATAAATCTATGCAACAAAGACGGGGGCCTATGATGCACATGATTTTGTTCAGATAACGTTCGTGAACTCACACAGCTTCTACACCTCTTTTTGAGAATGTCGCTGATATTTTCTAAATATCTCGGTCTAATGGGCTTTGTGTTTTAATGCCTAGCTAAAGAAAAGCTAAAGCGTTAAAGAAAGATTCACGCCAACCGCTGCTTGAGTTTCATTAGCATACGATCCTGCGATATCAAGATGGACAACACCAAACGGGCTCAATCCAATACCGGCGGTAACACTATCTTCCAGATTGCCTTCAAGATCATGCTCATAGCCTAAGCGAAGTTGCGCCCAATCAAATAAGTTACCTTCAACCCCTGCTCGAACAAACTGTGTATCATCGCTTGATACGCTCGCAAATCGTGTTTGCTTGTTGAGATCTGCATCGGCTGCGAAGGTGAAGTATTTTAATTGATAGGCAAAGCCTACCCCTATATGTGGTTCTACTTTATAAGTATGTGTTTGCCCTAGTACTTCTACAGTTTCAATATCTTGGCTAATTAAATTGAGCGCACTGAGACCGACAGAAAGGTCACGCCATTGATATAAAAGCCCGAGATCAATATTAAATGTGTTTTCTGTTGTCGAAACATCATCATAATCACTAATTTTGTAGTCGTTTAGTGCACTTTTTGAGTAAAAGCTGTGTAATTGCTGAAACTTAGGTGAAACGCCTACAGAAACACTCTGCTCATCAAAAGTAAACTTCTTAGCAAATGTTACACCGACATCCATCACACCTATACCAACAATAGATGCAGTGGAATCATTATAGGCTTGTTCAATTGAAGCCCAATCATTTGAGTCAACATGTGCCACATCTGCCATCGAGATCAAGTTGAGATAACTTTGACTAAATAACGCTACTGAGACTGCATCAAAAGGAAGTGCGATGGCAAGCCCTGCACTTCCTTCAACCGATACAGGCTTAGCATCAGACAATGCATTGAGATTTTTCGCAAATTCATCTATATCGTCTTGGGTACTTTGGCCATGTAACCCATCATAACTGTCTTGCAGGTCATTAATGTGTGAAAGCGTCTCGTCTGAATCGACCGCTCTAATTCCAATAGAAGGAAGCAATAGACCAAAACCATCATCAGGTTGGCTATTTGCAAGAAGCGCTGGATTGATAAAGCTTGCGGCTAAATAATTACCAGAGGCGACACCAGTCCCTCCCATTCCAGTTGTTCGGCCATCGGCATAAAAATTATTGGCATAAGTAACATTAGAGCCAAGTAGTGCAACACCTAGACATAGGGCAACCTTAGTCGGTAGCTTGTTCATTTAAATCCCTTTTTAAAATACAAAGTAAGTGAAATTGTTTAGAAATAAAACTAGCTGTAAGATTTTATTATCATGCTATATAAAAATCTGTATGTATACGAGGTAAATCATATTCTTAGCTGTAGGTGTGTCAGACAAAAACATTCATTTCCAACGAATTACAACACCAGGTTCACTTACGACTAATAGAGAAAGCGCCCCTTTTACTCAATCTTAATATTTACGCCGTATAGCCTCATTTTGCTGCTGTCAGATAGTGCCTGGTTTTATACTGGGAAAATATTACCCCCTCAACTAGACCGTTAGCATTAAAGATTCAAAGCATAAGCCCCTTGTATTTAACGAGATGTATTTAACGAGATGTATTTAACGAGATGTATTTAACGAGACGTGCATCACAAAACACCAAACTATCTAGACAAAAATGGCATTTTAAAAAGTCAATTAATACAATGACTTATATTTAAAAAGTAGAAGAGGTCGAACAAGATTACAAATAAAGTGAAATACGAATGATAGTAATTATCAATTAGATCCCATATTATCTTTCACCGATACGATAATACTATGGAATTAAGGTAACTATCAGATGTATAAGCAATCCCTACTCTCTGCTTCAATCGTTTTGGCGCTTTCATCAACATCAGTCTTTGCTGAAGATTATGCCCTACTTGACGAGGTTGTTGTAACGGCAACTCGTACCAACCAAACACTAACCAATACGGCCGCCTCTGTTACTGTCATCTCTGATAAGCAAATTGAAGAGAACATGACCAAAGATGTGAATGAAATTTTCGAATACACACCTGGCGTAACAATGAACTCAACCTCTCGCCAAGGTGCACAGACAATCAATATTCGTGGCATGGAAGGTAAGCGAGTTAAGATTTTAGTGGATGGCTCCTCTCAGCCAGGATCCTTTGATGGTGGGCCTTACGGCTTTATCAACTCCAGTGGTATTACAATCGATCCTGACATGTTGAAAAGTGTTGAAATCATCAAAGGTGCTGCATCTAGTCTTCACGGTAGTGATGCTATTGGTGGTGTGGTGGCCTTTGAAACCAAAGACCCTTCTGATTTCTTAAAAGATGGTAACAATGTGGGTGGCCAAGCGAAGCTCTCTTATTCTTCAGAAGATAAATCTTTCAGTGAGCACGTTGCATTGGCAAATCGATGGGGTGATCTAGAAACCTTAGTGGCCTATACGCGACGTGACGGGCAAGAGGTTCAAAATTTCCGCGATTATAATAACTTAGAAAACTATGCTGTCGAAGACCAAGACACATCCGTAGACAACCTTTTAGTTAAATTACAATATCAACTAAATGAAAATCATCGAATCGAATTTCTCGCTGAACTGATAAAAGATACGTCAGATTCTGATATCTACCATTCAAGCTATGATAGCTACACTGGCGCAGATGACACTAAGCAAAATCGATTTGCTATTAAACACATCTGGTTCGCTGATGCTACCATTGCTGACACAGTAACCAGTAAAGTGTCGTACATTTCTAAAGAAGAAAATGGTGTGACGGAGCGCTTTAGACCTGCAGGTCCTGGCTTCCCCCCTTTCCTTCCACCTAACAACGATAATTTACAAACAAAAGATTACCAATACACAGAAGATAAGATTGAAGTAGAAACTCAGCTCGACAAAGAGATAAACAATCATTATTTAGTTTATGGCGCAACCTATACACACAGCGACATCAGTAACACCAATATGGAGTACAACTCAGATCCTGATACTGGTGATCAGCTTTATGTCTATACACCTGATGCAAAAGAACAAAAATTTGGCCTGTTTATACAAGACGAAATTAGCCTACTAAATAATAGGCTTGTTGTTACTCCGGGAGTGCGTTTTGACTACTTTTCAACAGATCCTGGGGAAAATACAGGGGAGAATTTGACAGATTTTTCCGATTCAGCAGTCACAGGCCGTTTGGGTACATCATACAAACTGACAGATACCAGCACCATTTTTGGCCAAGTAAGCCAAGGCTTTAGAGCCCCCTCTTTTGATGAATTGTACTATACATATGACAACCCAGGCCACGGCTACGTAAACGACCCAAACCCAGATTTAAAGTCAGAAACCAGTATTTCTTACGAGTTAGGTTACCGTCATAATACACATGCATCATCATATGAAATTGCAGCTTACTATAGTGATTACGATGACTTCATTGAAACAGTAATTACAAAACAAGAAGGCGGTACAACCCATTACTCTAACGTAAACTTAGACTCGGCTACAATTAAAGGGATTGAGTTCTCTAATATCTTGCTTTGGGATGCGTTAGTTGGTGCACCTGAAGGCATTTCCACTCATTTTGTCGCCTCATATACAGAGGGTGAAGATGGTAATGGGAATGCACTAAACAGTGTGAACCCTTGGAATGCCGTATTTGGGGTTAACTACGATGCTCCAAATAACCATTGGGGTGCCAGTTTTAAGCTGAATTACACAGCTAAAAAGTCCAGTTCAGACATCAACTTTGATGATAATAATGGGGGTAATTCTGGTCAAGTTGAACTTCCTAGTGCCACCGTAATGGACTTGACCGCTTACTACAAACCAATCACAGATCTGACTATTCGTGGTGGTGTATTTAACCTAACAAACGAAGAGTACTACCGTTGGAATGATGTCCGTGGCGATGACCAATTATACAAAGAAAACACGCAAGCCGAGCGAAACTACGGAATTTCAGCAACCTACGCCTTCTAATTATCTCTAACACTAAAACATAAAATTGAAATGGGAAAGTCAGCTTAAAGCTGGCTTTTCCCAATAGTTATGGTTTTCCAACATCGCTCGTTATTCTCCGACCCCCACATAATTTATGTGATTAATTTATATGGACACCCACATTAAAAGACATTCATTTAGCACCCGTCAATTGCAGGCCAAACCCACCTATGTCTCATGGATAAACGCTTTCACCTAGTGTGTTCAATCTGGTTATTTACATTGGGTGCCCACATTTATCTGAAGTATAAATTATCTGGACACCCATACTAAAACCTATGTATCAGCATCCATTGATTTATATGGACACCCACATTAAAGGTATTCATATAGCACCCATCAATTGCAGACCAAATCCACCTATGTCTCATGGACAAACGCTTCCACCTATTGTGTTCAATCTGATTATTTACAATGGGTGGCCACATTTTTTTGGCATATTTATTCTTAGGAAGAGTGGCAAAATAGCTAAAGGAAAACGCTAAGAAGCGATACAATGACTGTGTTGCTAGAGCCCAATATGGGTGACTTATTCACATACAACCTTGAAAAACGCCGGTAGCCTTATGCCTAAAGATTTTTGTTTCACCACAGAGTACACCTTAGACAAAGCTTTTTTTGCTGAGTGTTATGATCAAACTAGTCGCCCTACTCGGTTCCCAAAATCCTATTTAAAAGGGGCGTTTTTCCTTATTTTTGGTGTGGTTTTATTAAAATTTTCGCTACTTCCCAACAGCTATGTGGGTTGGTTCTTTATTGTGTTGAGTATTGTTGAAGCATGCAGTGTTTATTTTAAGAGGAGCTGGTGGTTATGGCGACAAACATTCAGTATGAGCAATGGCAACAAAGTGGTGTTTCAAGCGGACTGTAACGGTGTGAGCTATAAAAGCGGTAGCAACACCCGTAGCATCTCTTGGCATGACATAGACCAACTTGAGCAAAGCGATTTAGGCTTTATCCTGCATATAGGAAAACAGCGCCAATATATCAGTAAATCCTGCTTAAACGATGAAGCCATTACATTCATTGTAGAGCAACAGGCGGTAGCAAAAACTCACATTAATTGAGCACGGCTTAAAGTATCGCCGCACCCTAAAAAACCTCGTTCACATTAAAGTAGAATAAAGTTTCATCTTCACCAAACCCAAGATCGGCGCGCAGGTTAATCCGCCCTTTTAAACGATAGCGTAGCCCTAAACCATAACTGGTGAGCACATCATCACTCAGTTGGTTAAAATCTTGGCCGGTTGATCCCACGCCCCCCCAGAAAACACTGCCCCAGCGTCTATAAATGGGCAGACGGTACTCAATTTGCGCCATGGCCATTTGCTCATCACGGTGGCGTCCTAAGATATAACCTCGCATCGCATACGCTCCGCCTAAATCGGGTAATTGGTTCCATGGCACATCACCTGAAGTAAAATTACCCTGCCCTTGTAAAGCCAGCACGCCGGGGATGGGGGCTAAGTCAATAAAATGCGCTAATTCAATGTCATAAAGGGCAAAAGAATTTGAATTTAAATTACTATAATACGCGCCAAAATCGGCCTGAAATAATGTGCCGCTTTCCGTATTTTCAATATAGTTGCGGCTATCGTATAGCGCCAAAAGCAACATCCCTGCAGATGTATTGGATTGCAGATCGTTAAATAACAATGGATTACCGCCGCCACTGACCTCATCACCCACTTCGGGATCTTTGGTCTTCACGTAGGTCACATTAGCACCTAGACCCACAAACCAGTTTTGCGCCACTTGCTGGTACCATTTTGGGGTTAAGGTGAGTAACGTTTCAGTGTATACCACTTTGTTATTATTATTGCTGGTGGATTGATAACCAGTGCCATAATAGACCACTGGCTCATCATGAATCTCAGACTCCAAGACAAAGCGGTTTTTGCCAGAGTTTAGAAACGTTGTATTGTCAAACACCACCCCCATAGAGAGGTTGGTTGAGATATAGCCATTAATAACAAATGATGACGGTTGCTCAACATCCAATGCAGAGTCCATTTTATACAAGCCAAGAATTAATGCTCCACCACCAAACTCTTGCTCTGGATTATAAAACACCGAAGGGATATAACTCATATCGACCCCTTTTGCAGGGTCAAAACCTCCATCAGCCCCTACTAAATCAAACGCCTTATCGACAAAGGTTGGCTGGGCATCCGCAGGGGTATCAAATAACGGTTCTACCGCCCATACCGAGGCGCTACAGCACAGCATACTCATCGCTAAATAACACAATTGTTGCGGCTTGTTTATCATATAAAGTCCTTTTCTTATGAAAGCCATCACTGGGCACATGCCTTTTGCTGGACATTTTATCGCCACCCCATATATTCTACTAGATGAATATCCGGTGTGAATAACTATTTACGTACTTAACTTATTTGTCGAGGTGTACATGAAGTCACTTTTTTCGTTAGCGCTTGTTCTATTTTTATCAGCTTGCACTACAAGTCCGCAGCCAAGTAATAATTTTGCCATTGGCATCGTCAGCAGTGGTGACTACCAATTCATTTCAAGTAACGCCAAAACCTATGCTTGGCACCCTCGTTCTGGACAAACGTTCGTTGATGATCAAAATGATGGCGTCACCATTAAACACGTCTTTAATGACGCCATTAGCCAAAGTTTGGCCGAAAAAGGCTACATTCGCGTTCCACTTCAGCAACAACCAGATTTTTTAGTGGGTTATGGCGTGGCATTAGAATCCGCCCTCAATGATCGAGAACTTTTCGATAAAATTAAACTGAGCACAGGGATCCCTGCGGCCGACTTTGCTAATAGTGAGCAAAAAGGAAGCATCGTCATTGCCATGTATTCTTACCCACTCATGGAGCTTAAGTGGCACGCTTTAGCTCAAGGGGGCGCCAACGCTACCCCTCAGCCGGCATCCGAAGAGAGTAAGTTGAAAATAAAATCCTATGTGGACTCCATGTTAAGAGACTTACCCAAAACACAGTGACAAAAATAGCCGGTGATACACCGGCTATTTTATGCCTTTACCCTACTTGCAGATTGCCATATAACGTTTGATATAAGCCATCTGCCTCAATGAGATCGACGTGCGTACCCGATTGAATCACTTTTCCATCTTCTAACACATAGATAAGATCAGCCTGTTTTACTGCAGATAATCGATGCGCCACAATCAAGGTGGTTCTATTCTTTAAAAAGCGATTCAATGCATCGTGTAATTTGGCTTCAGTCGCCGTATCCAATGCTGAAGTAGCCTCATCTAAAATCACCAATTCAGGGTTACTTAATACCATCCGCGCAATGGCTAACCTCTGGCGTTGCCCTCCCGATAAACGAACCCCTTGACGACCTATATGAGAGTCTAAGCCATTGGGTAAAGTCTTGTTTAAATCGCTTAATTGCGCTACCTCAAGAGCATCCCACAGTTGACTTTCTTCATAATGCTGCCCTAGCGTCAGATTTTGACGCAATGTATCGTTAAATATCATCGGTTGTTGTAACACGACGGCTAACTCTTTGCGTAACGCTTCGTAGCTGACCGACTCAATGCTGTGCCCATTCACCAAGATATCACCGCTGTCCTTTTGATAAATCCCCAACAACAATTGAATCAAAGTGGATTTTCCGCCACCAGAGGCCCCCACCAGCGCAACCCGTTTTCCTTTAGGAATGGTCAATGAAAAGTTATCGAGAACCTTACGCTCATTATCATAGGAGAAACTAACCTTGTTAAACTCGATGTCAATGGCATGACCTTTAATGAAAGGATTCACCGTCGCCAACGGACGATGCTCTTCGGGCATTTCTAAAATGCCATTTAATCGTTTCATCGCCGCCGATGCGCTATACCAAGAGAATTGAATACTTAGCAATTCTTGTACTGGCGACAACATAAACCACAAATAGCCAAAAACAGCAAAGATCTGCCCAATGGTGAGATCACTAAACAGCACCATTAACATGGCCGCCGCACGGAAAATTTCAAAACCAATAAGAAACATTAAAAATGACAAGCGATTCGCCGCATCCGATTGCCACGCGTATTTATCCGCGTCGATACGAATGGATTCTGCATCTTGCTTTAAGCGCCCCAAATATTCATGCTCACGATTCGCGGCACGAAGCTGATAAATTCCATCTAAGGTTTCCACTAACCGTTGCTGAAATTTTTCAAACGCTTGATTCTCTTTTTTCTTTAAATGTTTGACTCTTTGTCCCAATTTCCGCGACAAATAAATCACCACTGGATTCATTAAAATAATGAACAAACCCAACTGCCAATTAAGCCACAGCAGAATGCTCCCCGTGCCAATGACGGTCAGTATGCTAATAACAAATCGGCTCAATGTAGAGCCAATAAATTTATCAATGGTTTCAATATCCGTCACTAAATGCGAAGTCAGGCCACCGCTACCTTTTTCTTCATATTGTTGCATGGATACTCTACCGAGTTTATCGAGGATCCACTGACGTAATTGGCAAGTCAGCTGCTTTGACACTAAGGTAAACTGCCGAGTTTGCAGGATATTTAATGCTTGGCTACCTATGCGCATAGCAATAATCAACAGCAACACAGAGACAATATAGCCCACCGCCGTCTGCGCTGATTGTGGTAAGACGGTATTCAAAAATGCCAATCCCTGCGCGGGTTTATCTAACAGAACCTCATCCACCATTAAAGGCAATAATAGCGGAATAGGCACGCTGATCAGCGTCGCTATAAAGGCGATAAAGTTAGCATATAAGAGTTTTCTCTTATGCTTCATCGCTTATTGGTATAACCATTGTTTATTGAGGGTGGGCATAACGTTAGCTTGTGGGTCGGTCACACAAAATCCTTGTTGGTTATCTCTTGTGTTAATAATATGCATTGCAATGAGAAGATGTTAAATAAATGAAGACGAATAAAAAGAAAGTAGAGAAGCTCCGGTAGGCAAAGGGGAGTTGTGACTGAACTAAACAATGGCCGTCACTAAGTGATAACGTGACGACCAATAGTTGCAGCAAAATTATCTGTATTTACGCTTTATTTAACCAGCGCTTGCGCATCGTTGTCTGTTTACCGCTCAATATTTAAAAAAGGCCGAACTTTTTAAGCAAAGTATGAAAGTTAGCCTCATCCATTCAATGGTTAAAAACAAATTACTGTGATGTGAGCTCTGAATGGCGCGACTTCTCGTCTTGTACATGACCTTCAGACAAGTGCAAGAAGTCCACTAAATCATTACCTGATACATTAAACGCTTGGCCAAAGCCTTTCACATAACGTCCATTGCTCGGGGTCAGTTTATAGAGATGAAAATCGCCCAACTGCGCCAAGTTTTTAACCATATCACCAAAGCGTGCAAATAACGCGGCGACACCCGCCGCCCCTTGGTCCGATTCTTTTGCAATGTGTTCGGCTGTGGTATCAAAGGTCAAACGTTTGCGCGCGTGAATACTCTTCGCATCCCCTTCATCTTCCACCATCATGATGGAGACATTCTTGTTCAGTTTCAGGTTCTGTCCATGCACGGCAAGATCACTGACCAAGATGTAATAACCCGCCTGGTCAAAAGCAAAAGGGGTATAACTTACATGAGGTAGTCCCTCTTTGGTTATAGTAGCCAGTTGCAAGCTTTGGCACGCATCACGAAACGCTTGAACCTCTGGCCCTAAGCGCCCCTGTAGACGCTGTTGCTTTACTTCTGCGCGGTTGTCATTGTCCATATTTTCAGCACTCATTATGCAAATTCCTTTTTAAGTTGTGCTAGTTTTTCAAGTTGTTCAGGGAAAAGCTGACGTTTTTTATCACGGCCTAAGTAAACTTTAAACACACACTCACCAGAGGCATCAAAAAAACCAACATAGTGGCTTTCCATTTTATGAAACGGTTTAGACACCACGGCAATGTGTTCAATTAGATCCAAACGTAAATGTCCATGAAGCTCACCTTCACGCCCCATTAAGTTGTAATAACCATGGGCGACTTTGCCCTTAGGAAACGGCGCTTTATATTCAAAGATTGAACCAAAAGAGTGAACTATTGTGGTCACTTTTCCCCATGTAGGTAAAGCTTCAAGTATCGATTGAGCTTGCTCTCCAGCAATAACCGTCACCATTGTAGATGGCAACACAAAAGTAATTTCACCTTCGGTTACATTCAGATCCACTGCCATTTGTGATACAGGAACAGAGCTATCACTTTCCATAATGTTTGCTACCGCTTCCAATACCTGCTGTTTCGTTAACTTTGTATACATGCTTTTCCTTAAATTATGCCGCTGTGTGGGTTTTATTATTGTGTATTACTACTTGTTCATCAGGTACATGATGCTCAGATACAAGGTTATTAGACATCAACCAAATGAGGTTTTGCGCTAACGTGACTGACCAAAACTGACCTGCGAGCGTTAAAGATAAATAGCCTTGTTGGACATCAACCAAGCCATTTCTTTGCCAAATATCAAACAGTGGACGCAATTGTTCAAACACCCCTTGAGGCAAGGCGGTAGCACTCAATACGCCACGATCAAAAGCGGCTTTAATTCCATTGATAAGAGCAGCATTCGGTGCACTGAAAAAGGCCATTGCTGCGGCAAATTGATTGTTGCTACCCGCTTCGATGTACTTATCCATATCACGATATTGCATAGTGCTAATGCCGTTCACCGTCCCCCCCGCTCCTGCCCCAAGAGGCAGTACTTGTGCGCAAGTTTTTGCCAAGCTGTTATAAATAGAGCGCTCACGGTTATCCGAACTCCAGTGGTTAACACTGAGGCGTCGTTGATGGTGCTGTGCCATAAATTCAACGCCCATTTTGTACATTTGAGCTTTAACTTGAGTATTGGCAGGAAAGGGTAATTTCCCTTGCTTGACTAAACGTTCCATTGGTAAGTTTTGCATCTCTATAAGCTGATAAAGATCCACGCCATGAGCGCCACTTTCCAGATACAAATTCAAATCTTCAGCCCAAACATCTAATGTTTGATGAGGTAATCCGTACAGTAGATCGATGACAATGGGGGCACTGTCATAACTCACAAAGTGCTGTAATCTTTGTAATACTTCGTCACCGTCATTCAAGCGTTTTGCGCTACGGCGCACTTTGCTATCAAAGCTTTGAACACCAAACGAAAAGCGATTAATTCCCCCGGCTAAGGCTGACTCAAATTTTTGGTCATCAAAACGATTGATACGCCCCTCTAAAGTAATTTCACAATCAGGAGTTAACGGGAAATGATCATGAATCATCTTACCTAGTTGCTGTATTTGCTTAGCGGTTAAATCTGTGGGTGTCCCACCACCGATATACACCGCTTGAAAAGGATATGCTTGTGTCCAAGGCAGAGAGGCTTTCCATAACAACTCTTTTTTCAGCGCATCAAAATAGCGGTCAATGAGTTGCGAACTAGAAGCGTACTGGAAAAAGTTACAATAAGTACAACGCACGCGGCAAAAGGGTATGTGTATATAAAGACAACGAGGACCTTTTTCCCCTTTCGCTGAGTATGCTGTGCTAAGGGTAGATTGAGTGTGTTCATGTGGCACTGGCTTTGCCATACCCCCTGCATGAGGCCCTTTTTTCTTGTTAAAAGCGAAGCGCAGTGGGTCTGGAGTATGCTTGCCCGTTATCTCTGTATTGTTTAATTCAAGGTTCATTTTCTTTTTGCTTGCAACATGTTCGATGAAGATGGGGCTATTTTTGCCATAAGATCAAATGCGAATAAATATCATTAACTCAATTTTGTGACTACTATATTGATCTTAAAATATAATGCAAATGATAATTGATATTATTCGCATTATCTGCATAATGACTTTCAGTAGACTTGATTGAGCATGGATTTAACCACAGTGAAACAGTATCGATATTTAGTCGCCGGTGGTATTTCTCTTCTGATCCACGGGGTCGCACTCTCTTTTACACCAGCAAAGCAATCCATTTCTATGGCGAGCAGTGAACAAGGACAAGCGGTAAGTATTACCTTTGTCTCACGACCTCAACCCGTCAAAACTGTGAGCGAGACGCCACCAACAAAGCAACCTAAAGCACTAACTGCGCCTGTGGTGCAAAAAGTCACACCTTTAAAGCAAACCAAGCCAGTTGTCACTAAGCCTGCTGTGTCACCCGTGGCCAAAGTAAAGAGTACCGTCACACCCAAAAAAGTGACTCCCATTAAAAAACCCGTTGCAAAACCTGTTGCAAAACCTGAACCAGTAACACCTACAGCAAAAAAAATAGAGACACCCAAGTTAACTCCGCACAAGGCTAAACAAAAATCCCAGCCACCGACAACTAAACCGGTGGAAACTAAACGGGTAGAAACAAAGCCAATGCAAACAACGCAGACAAAAGCGCCTTTAACGGCAGATAAACCCCAGCGTCACACAAGTGCCAATGCCGCCAGCGCCAGCAAACCTAAACTCGTCACCACGCCGACTTTTTCGGCCAAACCTACAGCAGTGGGCTACCCAAGGCTCGCGCAACGACGTGGCTTGCAGGGCAGTACATTAATTGAGATTTGGATAAATACAGAGGGCAAGCAAATCAAACAAAGCATTGTTTCATCGTCTGGACATAAGATTTTAGATGATGCCGCAATGAAATCCGTATCCGAATGGCAATTTCAACGCCACAACGAACAAGGACAACGCATCGCCTATCGGGTGCAAGTTCCCATTAACTTTAAACTTCAATAAACCTAAACGAGCCGATTATGCACACCTTGATTACGCTTCATAGCCAACTCGGAATGATGACCTTACCGCTAACTGTTCTTTCAGCGCTCACCGTTATGCTCATTATTGAACGCACCTTATATATGTTGATTAATGGACGCACACACACCAAGCAAATATTGTCGAAAGTGCACTACATCAATTTTTCTGATTCGGCTCAAGTTGAGCTCTTTATTGAACGCGATCTGCAAGGAAAAACCATCATCTATCAAGCGATGCGCATGCTGTTAGGCCAT
The DNA here is from genome assembly GCF_024347075.1 of Vibrio rarus. NCBI lineage: Bacteria > Pseudomonadati > Pseudomonadota > Gammaproteobacteria > Vibrionales > Vibrionaceae > Vibrio > Vibrio rarus. Next base: position 965,415 of record NZ_AP024901.1, on the reverse strand, counting down.
CGTAGTTTTACAAAAGAATTACGTGAAGAAGCGGTGAGTATTTGGTTGTTTAAAAAACGCCAACAATATAAATCCGGCATTCGAGTACTTGCCATTATCGGTGTTATCAGCCCGTTAATCGGCTTATTAGGCACGGTATTAGGCCTGATTGATATGTTTAAAGGTCTTGCCCACACCTCCGGTTCTATTTCTCCTGCGGTATTGGCCGATGGCCTTGGTTTAGCGATGTCCACTACCGCGGTCGGGTTGCTTATTGCCCTGCCAGCGATTACCGGAGCACAGTTGTTAAGTATGTGGGTAGAAAAGACATTAGCAAAAATTGAATACACGCTTAACCACAGCAACCTACACATAGAAGGGATCTCTATTGAGTGCCCAGAGGACTCCAAATCATGTAAAGACACCACTTTATTACCTGAGGAAGTCGCATGATCAAGTCCCAATCCAGTCTATTTGAAGAGGAGTTTACTCCTGATCTCACCCCTTTATTAGACATCATTTTTATCGTGATGGTATTCCTGTTATTGACCGCTAACATCACGATAAAAACGATGGATGTGGCGATTCCGCAAACAGAGGATACACAAGTATTAAACGAGCAAGACAGCGCTGTCATTACCATAAATATTCTTGCTGCAGAGCCTAAATGGGCCATAGATGGCAAGAGTTTTGAGCACTGGCAAGCCTTTACCGATGCCTTACTCACTCAAGTAAACACAGTACCTAAGCAAGAGATTATTATCGCAGCCGATAAATCCGCCGATGTAGAGTCCATGCTTAAAGTTCTAGCATGGCTACAACAACACAAAATAGAAGCGACGAATATCGTCATGGAAGAGAGCCAATCATGAAAAAACTACTCCTACTTATCAACTGTACCCTATTCGCCTTTTCAGCATTCGCGCAGCAAAACACTGAGCCCAATCGCATTATCAGTGTCGGTTCCAGTATCACTGAGTTGGTATACGCTCTTGGAGCAGAAGATCAACTTGTGGCCATTGATGTCACCAGTAAACACTTTGATCCTGCTAACGCCTTACCTCAAGTGGGTTATCACCGTCAATTGTCAGCGGAAGGCTTAATGGCGCAAAACCCGACTCATGTAATTGGTTCTCACGAAATGGGCCCTGACTCCACTTTGCAATTGCTAAAATCGGCGGGCATCCAAGTGGTCACCGTTTCATCAGGTGATAGTGAACAAGATTTAGCAGCAAGAATTGACACTATCGCCCAAATCACCGCAACACAGGCCAAGGCAACACAGCTAAAACAGCAGCTCCACCAGCAAATTGAGCACCTTACTCAACTCACAAATACCACGCATCCCAAAGCTATTTTTGCGATGCTAAGTAAAGGCCGCCCCGCAACAATTGCTGGCTCTAACACCACTATTGATAAAATCATTCAACTGGCAGGGGCACAAAACCCCGCCAATAAAGACTTTAGCTCCTATAAATCCATGTCGTTTGAAGCGATTGTAGATATTCAACCTCACTATATTTTAGTGGCCCAACGTACTTGGGATGCCCTTGGTGGTCAGCAAGGTATTATTAAGGCGTTCCCGTTATTAGCGGCCACGCCTGCGGCGGCACAAAATAACATCATCCCAATCCCTGGAAGTGCCATTATTGGTGGGTTTGGTATTGAAAGCGTGCAATTAAGCCAGTCACTTCATCAAACCTTTGAGAACCCGTAATTATGAATTTTGCGTCTTCTTTTAAGTTGCCCATACCGTTATTACTAGGCAGCTCGCTCGTGGTGGTCTATCTGGCCAGTATCTTGTCCATAAGTGTTGGACCTATGGATATCAGCTTTGGCCAAAGCATGAAAGCCCTGTTACCTAATTGGAACCTGTTTGGCTTAGATAACCACTCTCTGCCTGCACACGTACATATGATTGTGCAGCAAGTGCGTTTACCTCGAACTCTATTAGCCATTGCTATTGGTGGCATCTTAGCCATTTGCGGTGCTGTAATGCAGGGGCTGTTTCGTAATCCATTAGCGGATCCGGGCATCATTGGCGTCTCTGCCGGTGCCGCATTAGGCGCGGCATTAGCCATTGTGGTATTTGGTTCCCTTGCCAACAGTTATCCGCAGTTGCTCATGTTTGGCACTGTTCCTCTGTTCTCTTTTTTAGGGGGCGCCATAACCACATTGGTGGTGTATCAGTTAGGCACCTCTCCCACTGGCACCTCGGTCACTATGATGCTGTTGGCGGGCGTGGCCATTGGCGCGTTGTCCGGCGCTATGTTAGGGCTACTCAATTATTACGCCGATGACCAAGCACTAAGAGATCTCTCCCTTTGGACTATGGGTTCTCTAGCGGGAGCCAATTTTTCCGGTGTCACTTTCGCATGCGCAGTTTTACTGATTCTAGGGGTGTTATTTTATCGCGATGCCGCCAATTTAAACGCGCTGTTATTAGGGGAAGCGGAAGCCAGCCATTTGGGCATTGAGGTACAAAAACTAAAGCGTCGCTTAATTTTATTAACCGCAGCTGGCGTTGGTGTCACCGTATCCCTAGCTGGCATGATAGGTTTTATCGGTCTCATCGTGCCACACCTAGGGCGAATGATAGCAGGCCCTAATCACAAAGTGTTGCTCCCCCTTTCTACTGTGTTAGGGGCATTACTGCTGCTTATCTCTGACATGCTTTCTCGAGTGTTAGTGGCTCCACTAGAAATACCCGTAGGTATTATCACCGCCGTACTTGGAGCACCTTTCTTCCTTTGGCTACTTATTTCTCAAAAAGGTCGTATCTAATGGTCAACCCTGTAGTTAAATGCCGTAATATTTGCGTCAAGATTGGGCATAAGTCCATTTTAGATCAGGTCAACATTGAATTTAATGCGGGTGAATTTACCGTATTACTCGGCCCTAATGGCACCGGAAAAAGCACTTTACTTAAAACACTAAGTAACGAAATCCCTCACACTGGCCAGCACTTTTTGTTTGGAAAACCTATCCAAGAGTGGGATAAAAAAACACTGGCTAAGCAATTTGGCGTATTGCCCCAATCCAGTACGCTCACCTTTAACTTTACCGCTCAAGAAGTAGTAGAGTTAGGAGGGATCACCCTCTCTGGTGGGCAAAAACACATAGCAGAGGTCGCGCAACAAAATATGGTCAAAACTGGGGTGTGGCATCTGGCTGATCGGCTCTACCCCACTTTATCTGGTGGTGAAAAGCAACGAGTGCATTTTGCAAGAGTGTTAACCCAGCTTAGTGCCAGCCAACACCATAACGTCCTTTTTCTGGATGAACCCACTTCCGCTCTGGATTTAAGCCACCAGCACAACACATTAAAGTTAGCCAAACAGCAAGCAGAGCAAGGGGCTTGTGTGGTCGCAGTACTGCACGATTTAAACCTCGCTTCACAATATGCCGATAGAGTGCTGGTATTAAATAAAGGCAATATCGTAGCCGATGGTACTCCTTGGCAAGTGCTTACTGCGCAAACCATTGAAGACATTTATCATTGGAAAACTCAAATATTGCCACACCCAACACAACAACACCCTATTGTGTTGTCCGCAAGCTAATCCCCCGCTTTGTTGCGCACTAGGGGCTCAATCTTTGTGCCCCTAGTGCGCTTGCTGTGTATCGCTTCGCGCATTTATTTTTCATAAACTCTGCCACCATTGTTACGCTAACCTTATATCTCTTTTGGTTATAAGTATTATCTTTTTATACTTATAACCAACTAAAGGCTACCTATGGCCTGCACTACAATAAGATATTTAAATAACATATTGATATATAAGGATTTATTGCGATTGACAAGAAAGGCTTATTCCTGCTTAGTCTTTCCATGCCTAACTTAGACTGTTTGATTATGAGCCAAAGACATCGATTGTTGTTAGCTTCGTGACATACCGAAACAACAGGGATAGACATCGATTATGGACACGGCTCGACTTACCCACTTAAAAACTCTAGAAGCTGAATCAATTCAGATCATCCGAGAAGTTACTGCTGAGTTTGAAAACCCAGTCATGCTTTACTCTATTGGCAAGGATTCGTCCGTTTTGCTTCATCTTGCGCGCAAAGCCTTTTACCCTGCGCGCGTGCCATTTCCACTTTTGCATGTTGATACCAACTGGAAATTTAAGCAGATGATAGAGTTCCGTGACCAACTAGCGGAAAAATATGATCTTGACCTTATTGTGCATAAAAACCAGCGCGGATTAGACATGGACATCAGTCCGTTTACCCATGGCAGTGCCAAACATACTGACATAATGAAAACGGAAGGGTTGAAACAAGCATTAAACCAACACGGCTTTGATGCTGCATTTGGTGGAGCACGTCGCGATGAAGAAAAATCACGCGCCAAAGAACGTGTGTACTCTTTTAGAGATCAAAACCATCGCTGGGACCCAAAAAATCAACGCCCAGAATTGTGGCAAGTGTATAACGCGCGTGTCGATAAAGGAGAAAGCATTCGCGTATTCCCTCTTTCTAATTGGACTGAACTGGATATCTGGCAATACATCTACTTAGAAAATATCGATATGGTGCCACTGTATTTTGCCAAAGAGCGCCCTGTAGTGGAACGTGATGGCACTTTGATCATGGTCGATGATGAACGTATGCCATTACAACCTGGTGAAACACCGCAAATGAAAAAAGTACGTTTCCGTACCCTTGGTTGCTACCCATTAACAGGCGCCATTGAATCTAAAGCCGAAACCCTCCCAGAAATTATCCAAGAAATGCTGTTAACGGCCACCTCGGAACGGCAAGGCCGCGTCATAGACAACGACTCTTCCGGCTCGATGGAGAAAAAGAAAATGGAAGGTTACTTCTAATCATTCATCACAACGCCAAAGAATAACGGATAAATTTGACAAGGAATCACCATGAACACTATTTCAAATCTACTTTCATACGATGTCGAAGCGTATTTAAAACAGCATGAAAACAAAGATCTATTACGCTTTATTACCTGTGGTAGCGTCGATGATGGCAAATCCACTTTAATCGGTCGTCTGTTATACGATAATCAAATGATTTTTGAAGACCAGTTATCGGCCATCCAAAAAGACTCTAAAAAGTACAACACCACCGATCAAGAATTCGATTTGGCTTTGCTGGTTGATGGACTTCAATCTGAGCGCGAACAAGGCATCACCATTGATGTAGCCTATCGCTACTTCACCACAGATCAACGTAAATTCATCATTGCCGATACTCCTGGACACGAGCAGTACACGCGTAACATGGCCACCGGCGCATCGACTTCCGATCTTGCGATTATCTTGATTGATGCTCGCCACGGGGTACAAACTCAAACCCGTCGTCACTCTTATATTTGTTCCTTGCTCGGTATTAAACACGCCATTATTGCGGTCAATAAAATGGATACGGTGCAATACAGCCAGCAACGCTACCAATCCATCAAAAAAGAGTACCGCGAGTTTGCCCAAGATCTCGGTTTTGACAGCATTCAGTTTGTGCCTGTGTCTGCCTTACATGGGGACAATGTGGTATACCCAAGTAAAAATATGGGCTGGTACCCAGGCTCCACACTGATGCGCTTACTCAACTCAGCGCAAACAAGCAAAAGCAAAGTGGCGGCGGAATTTCGTTTCCCTGTGCAATACGTCAATCGACCAAACCTCGATTTTAGAGGCTTTTGTGGCACCATAGTATCTGGGCAAATTAGAGTGGGCGATCGCATTCAAGTGCTGCCTTCTGGTAAAGAGAGCAAGGTAAAATCCATAGTCACTTTTGATGGCGACCTTACCTCAGCCTTTGCAGGGCAAGCCATCACTCTGACATTAGATGATGAAGTGGATATCAGCCGTGGCGATGTACTGGTGCGCCCAGATCAGCAGCCTCTGCACTCCAACGCTCTGGCGTGTAATGTGGTTTGGATGAATGAGGATGCGCTGCAATTAGATAGAGAGTACCTGATCAAAATAGGCACAAAAACCGTCACCGGACAAGTATCGAAAATTGCCCATCGCGTTGACGTAAACACCATGCAAAAGCTGGATGCCCATCAGCTCAATCTCAATGAAATTGGCCTGTGTCATCTAAAACTCAATGAAAAAGTGGTGTTTGATTCATACAAAAACAACCGCATAACTGGCGCGTTCATCATTATTGATAGACTGAGCAATGCCACTGTGGGTGCAGGTATGATTGAAGATGCACTACAACATCACCAGCAAGCTAAAGCGGCCAGCCATTCTCAATTTGAACTAGAGCTTAACCAATTGGTTCGTAAGCATTTCCCTCATTGGGAAGCGAAAGACCTGCTTGGTAAGGAGTGATCAATGAACATGAGCATACAAAGTGGCATTGTTTTACTCGTATTTATCACCACCATTGCCGCTTTGATTCGCTTTCAAAAACACCCTGCACGGGTGTTTGGCCTTGCCTTACTCACTTTGTTCTCTCTTAATCTTGTCTCTAGTGAACAGGTAATTAATGCAGGGTCGAATCAGGGCTTACTTACTCTGATATTGCTCATGCTCTGCTCTATAGCTCTGGAGAAAACTCGCGTATTGCGCATTATGGCGCAGTTTGTGATTCGCCCCAGTTACGGCGAAACTTTTGCCCGTTTGTTTGGTTTTACCGTGGTATTTTCAGCATTTTTGAATAATACCGCGGTGGTATCAAGCTTGCTGTCGCCCATTCGAAACAATCCTCACCATAGTGCGACTAAGTTATTACTGCCACTCTCTTACGCGGCTATTTTGGGGGGAACACTCACCTTAATTGGAACTTCCACCAACTTAATTGTCAATAGTCTGCTCATTGACACGCATTTGCCCCCCCTCTCCTTCTTCGATTTTACGGCAGTCGGTTTATGTGTGGTGATCGCCTGTGGTTTAATGCTCACCCTTTTGGTTCGTTTTCTTCCAGCTAATGAGACCGATACACCTCAAGGTGATAGCTACTTTATTGAAGCGAGTGTCATCGCAGGTTCTAGTCTTATTGGCAAAAACATCAATCAAAACGGTTTACGTCACATGGAATCGTTATTCCTCATTGAAATGGAACGCAATGGCACCATTATTAGTCCAGTCTCTCCAACGGAGATTTTACAGGCGAACGACCGTTTGTTTTTTAATGGTGATGTGTCAAAAGTCTCTCAATTAACCCACTACAATGGATTAGAAATCTTTGCGGAAAAAGAGGGCCTTGCATCGCAAAGCTTTGTAGAAGCCATATTACTGCCCCAAAGTAACATGGTGGGTCGCTCACTCAAGCAGTGCAATTTCCGCCAAACATTTAATGCTGGGGTCGTGGCGATTAAGCGCAATGGGGTTCGCTTATCAGGAAAACTCGGTGAAGTGACCTTAAAAGCGGGAGACTATTTAGTGCTTACCGCGGGAGAGCCTCCGGCGCTGAGTGCAAGCTTCAAAAAACACTTTATCTTGCTCAGTGATATTGAAGTGGATAATAAGCTAAAAGGCATTAGAGAAAAGGCCACACTATTAAGCTTTGTGCTGGCCTTACTGTGTGCTTCTATTGGCCTAGTCTCTCTTTTTAAAGCCATGCTATTGTTGTTTGGGGCACTGTTGTGTTTTGGTATGTTGACGCTCAACGACGTCACGCAACGCTTCCCGTATCACATTTGGTTGATTATTACCTCGGCCATTGTTATGTCGTTTGCTATACAAAACAGTGGCTTATTTCAAAGTCTTGACCACTTATTAACCCAAAACAACCTAACATTGAGTCCCCACTTGGCCTTGATTATTGTGTTTCTTTCCACATTAACTTTAACCGAGTTGGTCACCAATAATGCAGCAGCGGCGGTGACGTTCCCCATCGCCTATTCACTGGCTTTAAGCCTAGACGCGAATCCCATTGCGTTTGTCATGGCGGTGGCGTTTGGTGCCAGTGCTAGCTTTATCAGCCCTTATGGTTATCAAACAAATCTGATGGTGTTCAATGCAGGGCAATACAAATTATCTGACTTTGTTAAAATTGGCGCCCCTATCAGTATCATTTATAGCTTTACCGCCATTATTGCTATTGAACACTTTTTTGGCTTATAGCCGCACCAATTAAAGCCAACACGACAAGCTCTATCAACGACAACGGATAGTATTTTACAAGGAATGACTGTTACCGATGACCACTAAAAATTTGACCACACCCAAACCGGCCCAGCAAAATATTGTCTGGCACCAAGCCTTAGTGACCCCCGCTCAAAGGCAGCACCTTAAAGGGCATAAACCCGCTGTGCTTTGGTTTACCGGGCTCAGCGGTTCAGGAAAATCCACTATCGCCAACGCGGTAGAGGTGAAGTTGAATCAGTTATCTGTTCACAGTTATCTGCTCGATGGCGATAATGTTCGTCACGGCTTAAATGGCGATCTTGGTTTTTCTGATACCGATCGAGTTGAGAATATTCGCCGCATTGGTGAGGTGGCGAAATTGTTTGTCGATTCAGGCAGTGTGGTGTTAACCGCTTTCATTTCTCCATTTATCGCGGACCGACAGCAAGTGCGATCCCTATTACCTGATGGGGATTTTATTGAAGTGTTTGTGGATACTCCTTTTGCTGTGTGTGAATCACGAGATCCAAAAGGCTTATATAAAAAAGCACGCAATGGTGAAATTGCCCATTTCACTGGATTAACCTCTGACTATGAAGCCCCATTGAGCCCTGAAATACATTTAAAAACCGCTCAATATACCATTGAACAAAGCGCGCAACATGTGGTGCAATATCTAAGAGACAACGGTTATGTCTAATACCCACTTTGATGTTTTCAATGGTGATGCCGATGGCATTTGCGCTTTACTTCAACTTAGGCTCACAACACCGCAACCGAGTACACTGATCACAGGCGTAAAACGAGATATTGAATTATTACAACAAGTGACTCAACAAAGCACAGCGCAATGGGTCACTGTACTGGATATTTCTATGCAGAAAAATCAGCAGCCATTAACAGCGTTGTTACAAAGTGAAGTACATGTCTTTTATTGTGACCATCACCGCACGGGCGATATTCCATACAGTGACTATTTACACGCCCATATTGATACGGCAGCCGAGACCTGTACCAGCCTACTGATCAATCAGCACTTGCAAGGGGCACAGTACCTATGGGCATGCACAGGGGCATTTGGGGATAACTTAATAGAACAAGGCCAAGCCCTAGCCCAGAGCTATCACACGGCCAATGATGATATTGATTTTCTAAAAGAGTTGGGGACATTAATTAATTACAATAGTTATGGTTACACCATTGATGATCTCCATATCGCCCCTGACACCTTATACCGCATACTCTCAAGCTACGCCTCCCCTCTCGAATTGAAAGACGATGTCACCAGTGTCTTTTATCAGTTGCAAAATGGCTTTAGCCAAGATTGGCAGCAAGCCGAACAAAGCAAGGCGTACTTTAGCAATGCCCATTTAGACGTATATTTACTGGCTGACGCCCCTTGGGCAAGACGTATCAGTGGTACTTTAGGCAATTGGCTGGCAAACCAAAATCCAAGTAAAGCCATTGCGGTATTAACCCCCAACCCAAACCAGTCGTCATACACTGTGAGTGTTCGCAGTCCACTGCAACGACGAGAAGGTGCCGATGAGGTGTGCAGTCAATTTCCAAGTGGCGGCGGACGCAAAGGAGCGGCGGGAATAAATGCACTGCCCAAACAGCAGTTGTCTCTATTTATTCAAACCATGACAGAGCAGTTTTCCCACTAAGTTCATTAAGCACTTCACTCCTCTATCACCTAAAGCCTATCGAGCCTTTACGCACCAGCGGTGAAGGCTCATCTCGTGATTTGTCAAAAACGGATCATTACTTCTCGACAACTCTCCTATAAATAACACACAGACGTTGTTAAATTCGCTGCCATCAATTGCACTCAATCATCATTGCCCGCCGCGGCAAGGCAGTATGTTGTGCAAAGCATAATGTTTGGGGCATCAGAAACGTTGTATTAAGAAGGTTCATCGCTAGATAGCTCTTTTTGGTTTCTTGTTGCTCACTAAGCATGACTTAAAGTAATGAGGTATCTATACAATGACGACTCCCAATCCTGCTATGCCGAGTAGAAACATTAACCTTATGTATTCTTCCTCAGATAAAAGTGCGAAACGCATTTGGTTGAAGGCTCGATTCTTTGTATTAAGCAAAATATATGCAGATACATTTTCACGCACCGAAGCATTACTTAATAATGATGTGTTTCATTACGCCATTAACCAAAAGCCTCGCTTACTAGAAAAAGCATTAAAGCCGTATTTATTCGTTGATCTGCCTGTTGCAGAGCGTATGTCACTTATTGAGCAGCACTTTAACTTGCTCAATAGCACCTTTAACGCCTCCATTAAGCAAGTATTTGTTCACGGTGGATTGCCATTATTGGATTTAGATGATTCGAAAGGGAATACCTTTACGGTCATTTTGTTTGATGGTGAAATGCGTGAAGGTTCACTGGGGTTACGTCTGATTAACCATTTAGGTCAGACGATTTATTCCATTACCTTCAACCTGTCTAACCCTTCACACCTCACCATGCACATTGGCGCTCTAAAAGGGCCAAGTGATAGTGTGGAAGATCGCAACCAAGTGATAAAAACGCTGACCCGCTCTTTCCATGGCCTACGACCTAAAGCTTTGATGGTTGAATTGGCTTTGATCTTCGGGAACGCTTTAGGCGTTGCAGAATTTATAGGTGTCTCTAATAAAGGGCATATCTATCAAGCTCTACGCTATAAAGGCTCTAAGAATAAATCGGTGACCTTTAATTATGATGAGTTATGGCAAGAATATTCGGCGCAACGTTCAGACAAATACCGTTATTCCATTCCTGCGGTGCCCGAACGTAAAGACCCATCAACACTGAAAAAGAATAAGCGACGTTTGTACACCAAACGTTATGCATGGTTAGATGAATTACAAAGCAACTTAACCGCGAGCATAGATACCATTCGCAATACAAACTAAGCGCTTATGTTACGATTTAGCTAAGTGATACAAAGGAGGTACGTTTATAAACGGCCTCCTTTTTTGCTTTCGCTCGCTTGCATAAAGTCCGTGCTGTACCACCATCCACTAACTATTAAATTTGTTGCTCATCATGCTTGAACCGAAGAATTTTAGTGCACTTCTAAAAGTTCTAGGCGTACAATGCCAAACGGCGTAAACTATAGTGTTTGTTACCCATGGTAAATGCTATGAGGGCCGTAATAAATCAACTTATTTAGTGACTTATATGCTAGAAATTCACTCCACTTCATAGTCCCTATATCTGTAATCTAAATGACCATAAAAACAATTGGTTATGGAAAATTATAAAATCAACCGTTACATTTATAAATGTACTCTTATTTAGGTTTGTTGAAGCTACCTACGCAGGAATGAAATCTCAATGAAGAATATGTTACATAGCCAAACATCCAAGAAGATAACAATGTTGCGAGTGTTGCCCTCGTCTTTACTCATCAATCTTTTGTCATTGGTCATACCACTAGTGATGCTGCAGATTTACGATCGCATTCTACCCAACCAAAGTTACGGCACCGCTTTTTTATTGCTTGGCGGTTCGACCATTGCTATTTTGATCGATGCTTTCCTGCGCTATGTTCGCAGTTGGATGTTAGGTGCGGCAGCAGTCAATACCGAACACTCCACTTATAACTTGATTATCGATCACTTAAATAAAGCCAGTACTGAACAAATCCGACGTCTCAAGCCCGGTATTTTGCAAGAGAGCCTAAAAGGCATCGGCTTAATCAAAGACTTCTATTCTGGCGGTTTTATTGCGGGTCTTATCGATGTTCCTTTTGCCGTTATCTTTTTAGCGCTCATTTGCTACATTGGTGGCAACTTAGTGTTCATTCCTATTGTTGTTTGGACCATTACCTTTGCTTTTGTTTGGTTATTTACCCAAAAATCTAGCGAGCATTCCAAAATAGCAGCCTACTCAGAACAAGATAGAATGAACTTTCTTATCTTAGTGTTTGCCTTCTTTGATGGGGTCAAAAAGCACGCTTTTGAATCGAAGACTTACCGCTATTTCCGCCAACTGAATCAAACACGTTACCTATCCGTCGCAGAATCTGAACGCCAAGTATCTGTGGCGCAAGAGCTGATCCAAATTGCGGCAATGGGCACATCTGTAGCCGTTGTACTCATTGGGAGTTTAAATGTATTAGCGGGCGATCTGACCTCAGGGGGTTTAGCCGCTTGTTCGATATTATCTGGACGTGCTGTGGCACCTTTAAGTGCCCTCATGGGGCTACGCCTACGTTACAGTTCTTTTATAGTGGCCAATGAATCGGTATCGGATTTATTATCACAGCTGCAAACAGATCAATCCACCGCTGTAGAGTTTACTGATCTAAACACTTTACAAGCAAACGAGGTGAGATTTAATCGTTTCAATGAACAATATAGCTACTCTTTTACTCTAACCAAAGGTCAAGCGGTTGTTTTATCTCATGACGATGAAGACCTGTGTAGTAGTGCCGTTGCCGCATTTGCGGGCTTAGATACTTTAACTTCTGGTGACTTTTTATGGAACGAAGAGCGCTTTATAAGTGACCAATTTGCCTGGCGACGTAAAGTCAGCTTTGTGCCGATTGGCCCTAGCCTAGTCTCAGGTTCATTAATGGATAATATTTGTGGTTTTAATAGCCAACGTCTTGATGAAGCCAACTTACTAGTAAACGCATTAGGTCTAAATAAAGTGGTATCCGATCTCTCAGATGGTATGGAAACAAAAGTGGGATTTAATATTGGAACTAAACTCAGCCGTGGAGGCATAAAGCTTGTGGCTCTTGTGGCTCAACTATCCCAAGACACCCCCATAGTGGTACTGGATCGCCCAGAAAAAGACTTGGATATTGAATCCCTTCAACGACTAAGCGAAGTACTTAAATACTACCTATCATTAGGTCGCTCATTTATTATGAATACTGAAAACGACATATTACTGGGACTGACATCTCAGCATATTCAAATAAATAACATTGGAGAGGCACAATGAAACACGACTATGCCACTCCACTTTTAGATATACTTTCCATTCTCAATGTAGAAGCGGGAGTACATAACTTTACCAAAGAGTGGATCCAAGCGAACCCTGTGCAAAGTGCAGGCGATATTCTAGATGTTCTCGATCGCCTGATGATTCCATACAGTGTGCATCCTGTAAATCGCAAAATTAAATCTATTAATCATGAAGCTGCAATCCACATTAATTCACATAAATGTGTCCCGTGTTATTACGATATTAAAAAAGGCTATTTAGAATTTACCGATGGTGCATTTACTCCTGCAAAAATGAGCCCTACAGTGGGTGGCCTAATCATCCTAATCCATGGTCAACCCCATGAAAGAAATGAGGTTGACTGGCTAGCAAGCAAGTTAGCTAGCTTTAAGCCCATTATTCCAAACCTGCTTATCATTAGCTTTATAGCGAACCTTTTTGCGCTCACCATTCCTTTTATAACCATGTCAGTTTATGACCACGTTATAGGGGGGGATGCAGGTCATGAAGTGGTTGGGATAGCCATTGGTGCAACATTGCTGTTTTCTATGATGCTATTACTCAAGGTATTCAGAAGCCAATTATTGACGACTATTGCCAATCGTATTAGCCGTGAAGTCTCCGAATCTATCATGCGTAAGATTCTTTATGGACAGCTTGCCATTACTCGCCAAGCTGGCATTTCAACATTAATGAGTCGGCTAACTACAGCTGAGGGTTTAAAAGGCGTTGTTCAAGGCCCTCTAGGAGGTGCCTTATTTGATCTGCCTTTTATCATTATTTTCATCATCGCTATTGGTGTGTTAGGCGGTATGTTAGTTATTGTGCCAATAATTGCATTATTGCTTTTCTTTGTTCTTGCCCTGCGCAACCAACGTCAACAACGGTTACTCAATAATCAACTCACTATTTCAGGTACCTCGCGTTTTTCGTTACTGTATGAGCTCAATAGTAAATTAAACTTTCTACGTTCTAGTGATATTTTGCCGTATTGGATTACACGCTTTGAAAAAGCAAATACCTTAGCATCGAAGAACAGTTTTGCTCACCTGAGTCATCAAGCTAAATTCACCTCCATCTACTATGCTATTAGTTTACTTAGTACTTTGGCCGTTATCGGCCTAGGTATCGGACTGATCTTTAGCCAGCAACTCACCGCAGGTGGTATGATTGCTACCATGATGCTAATTTCTCGTGTAACAAGCCCTGCTCAAATGCTGGCTAATAGCTACACTCGGGTCAATCAAATTCTGCAAGCGAAACAACAGATCAATCAGACCATTAACCAAAAAGTTGAAGGGGATTTCTCCTATCAGCATCATCATCTTGATGATAAAGCGCCATCCATTGAATTAGAGTTGGTTACTCTACGCTTTACCAACCAGCTAAAACCAGCGCTTTCTGGTGTGACCTTCAAGGCGGAACCGGGGCAAGTAATCGCAATAACAGGGCCTATGGCCTCAGGGAAAACGACTCTACTAGAAGTGATTGCGGGATTATTACCAGCACAAAATGGCGTGATTAAGGTCAATGGTATCAACCTGTCACAATACGATCCGCAATTATTCCGTCAATGGTTAGGCTATTATTCTGACCACCCAGAGATGACCCCAATTACAATCCAAGATTTTATTACTGACAACCACGAAATTTCAGATGAAGAGATCCATTCGGTACTGGAGCAAGTGGGAGCTTTAGATTGGGTAGCAAGCTTACCCGATGGGCTACAAACCCATTTGAATCAAGTGGAATCACTCGCACATCCCTTCTCAAATCATGAAGAAACCATGCTATCTAAAGCAAAATTATTATGTAGCCACCACCCACTGGTATTGCTCGACAATCCAGTAAGTAGCAACAAAAATAAACAGCTATTTTTACAGTGGTTAGAGGCTAATCGAGGTAAAAGCACTATCATTTTCACCTCTCACGATGCTGAGTTGATCAAACTTTCTGATCAAGTCGTCGTGCTAAATAGTGGCAGTGTTGGCTATGCCGGCCCTATCCCTGACGGTTCAGAACAAATAGCACAACCTGAAATCACTATTTCTCAAGCAGGGGACGAACATGCATAAATCCACCATTGAAGTCATTGAGTCAGATATAACGCGTCGCTTACTCACCATCAGTAGCCTACTCATTGGTGCGTGTATCATCTTATTTATTGGGTGGACGGTGTTAACTAAAGTCGATGAAATAGCCAAAGCTAAAGGCGCTGTTATTCCCCAAGGCGAACGTCAAGTTATCCAAAGTGAACTAGGTGGAAAATTAAAAAAAATCTTTGTTAAGCGTGGACAACTAGTAAACATCGGTGATCCTATTGTTGAATTTGATGCCACTTTTCAAACAACAGCCTTAGAAGAGTTGCACTCTAAAGAGGCGTCATTGCGTTTAAGAATTGAAAGGATGACTGCCTTAATTGATGAGAGGGAACCAGATTTTTCATTATACGAAGAGCGCTATCCTAAAGTTGTTGCAGAGCAGCGAGCTCAATTGGCCGCAAACAAATCTCTGTATCTGAAAAAACGAGTTGTATTAGAAAAAGAAAGCGAACGTATTGCCGAAGAATTAAAAGGTATAATTCGTCAAATCCCCGCACAAGAACGCCAATTAAACTCTACAAAAAAAGAGTTACGGATCCTCAAAAAAGGCCAACGATCAGGCAATGTGTCTGAAGTGCAAGTATTGGAAATGAATCAAAAAATATCTTCTTTAGAAAGTGACCTCGAAGAAGCGAAATCTAAAAAATCCGTTTTAATTAAACAAGCTGAGTCCAGCCAAAGCAAAGTAGAGCAACTACTGGCGGAAGTAAAACGTGATACGAGTAAAAATAGAGCAGAGGCTATGTCTGATTTATCAGCCCTTAATGCCAGGATACGTTCAGGACAAGCCAAGCTCACGAATACTTTAGTCAAGTCCCCTGTAAAAGGATTAGTACAAAGTTTGCCTACCACACGTAATGGCGGGGTTATCAAACCGGGTGGTACAGTGGTAGAAATCGTGCCTGTTGATGGAACGTCTTCATTTAAAGCTAAGCTTTCCCCTAGAGATATCGGTTTTGTTTCAATTGGTCAGGCGGCACGAGTTAAAGTGGATGCCTTTGATTACAGCCGCTTTGGTGCACTAAAAGGCAAGGTGACTGAAATTTCACCGACTACAAGCCAAACACAAAGAGGTGAAATCTATTACGATGTCATCATAGAATTAAATAAAGGGTATTTTGGTGACAATCCAGATCGATTTAATATTATACCTGGGATGACTGGTGAAGTAGATATCACCACTGGTGAGAAAACCGTATTCCAATATTTATGGAAACCAATTTATACCAATGTCAGTCATGCCTTCGGTGAAAGATAGACAACAAGATAATACCTTCACCTATATATAAAAAAGCCAAAGCATATTTGTTTTGGCTTTTTTATATTCTTATACCAATCACACTAAGTAAGTGATCAGAAATAGCGCAGGAAAAATTCTAACGCAGTTATCGAGTATTTTAACAAGCTGGAATGACCAGTTATTTAGTGCGATTGGTATTATCTATCCTCAAAAAACACTACGGATAACAAGCGTATAATACCACCGTAGTACGTCTCTGAACCATCTAACTTCTAGATCTATTAATCATATTTAAAATTAAACAATCCGTATCATCTATACTTAATTCAAGAGCCATTATTAAAAATGCCCGCTATAATTAGCAGGCATTTTAATTAGTGCCCCATTAAGTTAATGATGCGTATCACCCCAATCGTTATGAATTAAATGATGATGCTCATTAACGGAGTCATTATCTGCATGATCACTATGTCCTCCCTGATCTGAATGGGTATCAACTGGCATACCATTATCATCAAGTTTGACCTCTGTACCATGAGCAAGCACTACATCAATATCACTCGGTACATTCTGTGCATGATCGCTGTGTTGTGCGTCCAAACCTAATTGCTCAAGATAAACATTAGCACCCGAACTATGCTGAGCATTGTCATTGCCAAGTGACGATAACGTTATTGATGGAATGTCATGCATAGGTTCATCATTGCTTGAACTATGATTTTCAACATGATCAATTTTACCCATATGATCACCCTGTTGAACATCAAAATGCCAGGTTAGCCCTTGCCCAACTTGATGCCCATGGTTATCTTCCAGATGAGCTTCAAAGTGCAGCGTTATTTGACTATCTTTAGGTATTTGAATATGTAATCCAGGTAAGTCATGTTCTTGAATATGGATATTCTTACCACCATTAGAGTCGTTATTAGACCCAATTAATTTACCTGCCCCATTAAATATTTTGAACGGCGTTCCCTCTCCGTTCTCTACCATAGTTATAACTCTATGTGTTCCTGATGTTTGGGTCGTTGGATGGAGAAAAGTATCCATATTCATCATAAATGTTTCATAGTTAGTCAACATATCTTGATGTTGTACAGAACCATTAGATGCCAAGTATGTTTCGCCTGTACCAAAAATAATACCTTTCAAGCCATGTATTGGTCCCACTTCAAAATGACTACCAGTAGTACTTGATATCCCACCGTCTATAGTGAAACCACCCTTACCATCACCTGTTATTGTTTGTCCTAGATTATAATCAGACGGTCGACCATCTAAATATATATACATGCCAGATCCGTTTATAGACTGTATTTTGTGATCTACCCCATTTAGCGACACTATTTCACCTATTCTAGATTGAATATTTGTGCTATTAGAAGAATGTTGTACGTCAATCACTTTTATCTGATGATCTGTTGTAGATATATGTCGATTTTCATCAATAATAACATCGTGCCCATCAATCCTTAGATGCACATCATGATCATTAGATTTAACCTGTGAAAATGAACCATGAATAATTCTTTTATCATCACTCGAGCCTAAATTAGAGTTTACTCCCGGTGGCGCATAAACAAGTTTAAGAGCTTCTACATGGGCGCTAACACTATTATCTGAGCCATGTGAATTTCCGGCCTTATCAGTAACTATTGCTGTAAATTTATGATCACCCTCCGATAGTTTGTGATGTTCCGAGCCCATATTAAATGTAAATAAACCATTTTTATCAGCAGTAACATGACCAATTTCTTTTCCAGATTCCAAAATTTGTACCGAGGCATTAGGATCTGTTTGACCTTTAATAATCGGAGTTGAACTATGCTCATTATCTATAGATAAATGAGGGACTTTGATCTTAGTATCTAATGTAAATTCAAAAGACGTTGAATCGGAGTGGTTACCTACAGCATCCACTTGCCTAACATGAACGATATTGCTCCCTTGTTTAGGTGTAAAATGATTATGCCATTGATGATTATTTCCAACGGCATATTGCACTGTTGCATGAGGCTCATGACCTACATTAAGGCTTCCATCTTTTGTAATATGGTCTGTATGTGAATGACCAGTATCATTTTTCAAACCCACTGTAGGCTTATTAGGGGCAAGAGTATCAATATTAGTTGGTATTGTTGTTGGGGCGGATTCATTACCACTTGCATCTGTTGCAGTTGCGGTAATGTGACTACCATCGGTTAACGGCGTTTTTAATTGATAACTAAATTCCCCATTTTTACCTACAGTTACATAATCTAAATTTTTATGCCCACTACTTATGGTAATAGTACTGCCTGGCTCTCCGCTACCTTTAATAATTGGCATTGTATTATTACTTGGATCAATTGATTTCAAATGTGGGGCATCTGGGGCAACTCTATCAAGGGTTGCACTTCCCGTACCTGTACTCGTATTTCCCGCACCATCAGTGACAACGGCATGCACAGTCAATGGACCATCTACAAAACCACTATTAGATAAATCCACATTATGTATACTGAAACCACCCGTAGCAGGGTCAACCTTAACCCCTTTTAGATCCACAGCCACCAAATGATCCTTTTGATCCGTCACATAAAGGCTCGTTAGTTTTTCACTGCCATCAGTATGATCAATATTACCTATGATAATGGCATGATCTTGCTCATTATTATTAATCAAGTTTGACGTAGAGCGGCTACTATTAATTAGGTGTACTGTAGGCTGAGCTATGCTTGTGTCTAATACAGCCCGACCATCTCCAGCCAAAGAGTTACCCGCAGCATCAGTAGCCGTTACTGTCACTTTAAGATCGCCATCATGTAATTTTGATACGTCAATTCCGCGTAAACTAAAATGACCAAGAGGACTATGTTTTAACGACTGATTAAGAGCTGCTACCTGAGACGCTTGTAAATGTATTACCGTGCCCTTAGAGTCAGAGATATCCACCTTGCTAATATGTGTCGTGCTGTCAATATCATAATCAGAAAGAAAACCTTTAATGACCACAGCCGTACTTTCACCCTTACTGATAGACGTATCAGTAAACGCCACACTTGGCGCTTTAATGCTAGTGTCTACGTTGATGTCAATAGCATGACTTTGCGCCGAGCTATTCCCTGCCACATCGACCGCTGTAGCAGTGATGTGATGGTCACCATCCTTCAACTTGGCCGTTGCTGGTACTGAGAACTTGAACTCTCCGTGTGCGTTAGCCACTACAGTACCTAAAATGCTGCTGCCATCTTTAATTGTCACTCTCGCACCAGCCTCAGCATGCCCGCTGATCACTGGCGTCCCTGTTGGGTAGTGCTGAGCATGATCCAGAGGGTTTAAGGTTGGCGTCATTGTGCTTGTGTCCACATGCATTGTATGTGGCTGTGCTGAAGCAGGGTTACCCGCCTTATCACTCACGTTAGCCGTAATATCCAAATCTTGACCATCGGTCATGGCACTCGACGGAACGTTCACACTCCATGTTCCGTTTTGCTCAACAGTGCCGTGTACCGTGTGGCCATTAAACGCCACCGCAACCTGTTGACCCGCTTCAATGCCCGTTGTCGTGCCCGACACCGTTAAATCCTGCCCGGACTCGGTACCGTTAATGACGTTATCGCCACTGATTGGATCGGTAATGCTGATGGTGCCGGCCGTGACATCGGCTGTGGCCAGTGTCGCACTCACCTCATGTGACGTATTACCAGCTTGGTCTGTCAACGTCACTTTAATGTCATGACCCGGCAACACTTCGTGAGACACTGATTGAGTGGCAATGTCTTGTTGACTAAGAGTATGCTTAGCTCCATCTATGGTCAACGTATCACCTGCTACCGCATCAGTCGGTAACGTAATGGCCACCGTAATCTTGCCATCAGGCCCCACTTCATTCGCATTGTACTCATGACCTGATTGCGCCTGTGGCACACTTAATGTCGGCTCAGTGACCTTAGTATCAAGCGTAAAACTGATTGAAGTCGAGGCTGAACTATTCCCCGCCACGTCCGTTTGACGCACTTCAACGTTATTCGTCCCTTCCGCTGCTGTGAAGGTGCTCGACCATGAATGTCCACCATCGGTTGAATACTCAATTAACGCATTAGGCTCCGTATCGGTCACTTCGAGCGTGCCAATATTCGTCAATCCATCCGTTGCTGAACTGCCACTGTCTGTGGTTAACGTCACGGTCGGCGCGCTCGCCGCATTATCTAACGTAAATTTTAGATCGGTAGAGGCTAATGACGGATTACCCGCCGCATCCACTTGTCTTACGCTGACCGTATTCTCTCCCGCCTTAGGAACAAAACTGTTTGTCCACGTTTTACCATTATCGATGGAGTACTCTAATGTTGAGCCCGCTTCTTGACCCTCAATGTGCAGTTGCCCATCTTGCGTAATAAGATCTGTATCAGAACGGCCGGTATCCTGCTCTAGGCCTACCTTCAGCGTATCTGGCACCGTGGTATCAACAACAGTAGTTAGCGGTGTACTGGCCGGAGAGCTATTGCCCGCCGCATCCGTCGCGGTCGCGGTCACCTCATGGGGCCCCTCACCTAAGATAGCTGGCGTATAAGAGAACGCGCCATGCACATCGGCCTTCACCGTCGTCACTACCGAACCATCAATGGATATCGCTACTTGCGCATTTGGCTCAGCATGACCCAATATCTCTGGGGTATTATCTGAGTTATGAACTGGATTTAAGGCGTTTGGCCAATGCAGTGTCGGCGCATCTGGAATGGCCGTATCGGCTGTGGCCAGTGTCGCACTCACCTCTTTTGACGTGTTACCCGCTTGGTCTATCAACGTCACTTTAATGTCATGACCCGGCAACACTTCGTGAGACACTGATTGAGTGGCAATGTCTTGTTGACTAAGAGTATGCTTAGCTCCATCTATGGTCAACGTATCACCTGCTACCGCATCAGTCGGTAACGTAATGGCCACCGTAATCTTGCCATCAGACCCCACTTCATTCGCATTGTACTCATGACCTGATTGCGCCTGTGGCACACTTAATGTCGGCTCAGTGACCTTAGTATCAAGCGTAAAACTGAACAACGTGACTGCTGACTTATTCCCCGCCACATCCGTTTGTCGCACTTCAACATGATTCACCCCTTCTGTTGCTGTAAAGGTCTTCAACCATGTTTGACCTGCGTCCGTTGAGTATTCAACTAAGGCTCCACCCTCAATACCTTGAACATCCAACGTGCTCGTATTCGTCAGACCATCCGTTGATGAACGGCCACTGTCTGTAACTAACTGAACTATCGGTGCGCTCACCGCATTGTCTAACGTAAATTTAAGATCGGTAGAGGCTAATGACGGATTACCCGCCGCATCCACTTGTCTTACGCTGACCGTATTCTCTCCCGCCTTAGGAACAAAACTGTTTGTCCACGTTTTACCATTATCGATGGAGTACTCTAATGTTGAGCCCGACTCTTGACCCTCTATGTGCAGTTGCCCATCTTGCGTAATAAGATCTGTATCAGAACGGCCGGTATCCTGCTCTAGGCCTACCTTCAGCGTATCTGGCACCGTGGTATCAACAACAGTAGTTAGCGGTGTACTGGCCGGAGAGCTATTGCCCGCCGCATCCGTCGCGGTCGCGGTCACCTCATGGGGCCCCTCACCTAAGATAGCTGGCGTATAAGAGAACGCGCCATGCACATCGGCCTTCACCGTCGTCACTACCGAACCATCAATGGATATCGCTACTTGCGCATTTGGCTCAGCATGACCCAATATCTCTGGGGTATTATCTGAGTTATGAACTGGATTTAAGGCGTTTGGCCAATGCAGTGTCGGCGCATCTGGAATGGCCGTATCGGCTGTGGCCAGTGTCGCACTCACCTCTTTTGACGTGTTACCCGCTTGGTCTATCAACGTCACTTTAATGTCATGACCCGGCAACACTTCGTGAGACACTGATTGAGTGGCAATGTCTTGTTGACTAAGAGTATGCTTAGCTCCATCTATGGTCAACGTATCACCTGCTACCGCATCAGTCGGTAACGTAATGGCCACCGTAATCTTGCCATCAGACCCCACTTCATTCGCATTGTACTCATGACCTGATTGCGCCTGTGGCACACTTAATGTCGGCTCAGTGACCTTAGTATCAAGCGTAAAACTGAACAACGTGACTGCTGACTTATTCCCCGCCACATCCGTTTGTCGCACTTCAACATGATTCACCCCTTCTGTTGCTGTAAAGGTCTTCAACCATGTTTGACCTGCGTCCGTTGAGTATTCAACTAAGGCTCCACCCTCAATACCTTGAACATCCAACGTGCTCGTATTCGTCAGACCATCCGTTGATGAACGGCCACTGTCTGTAACTAACTGAACTATCGGTGCGCTCACCGCATTGTCTAACGTAAATTTAAGATCGGTAGAGGCTAATGACGGATTACCCGCCGCATCCACTTGTCTTACGCTGACCGTATTCTCTCCCGCCTTAGGAACAAAACTGTTTGTCCACGTTTTACCATTATCGATGGAGTACTCTAATGTTGAGCCCGACTCTTGACCCTCTATGTGCAGTTGCCCATCTTGCGTAATAAGATCTGTATCAGAACGGCCGGTATCCTGCTCTAGGCCTACCTTCAGCGTATCTGGCACCGTGGTATCAACAACAGTAGTTAGCGGTGTACTGGCCGGAGAGCTATTGCCCGCCGCATCCGTCGCGGTCGCGGTCACCTCATGGGGCCCCTCACCTAAGATAGCTGGCGTATAAGAGAACGCGCCATGCACATCGGCCTTCACCGTCGTCACTACCGAACCATCAATGGATATCGCTACTTGCGCATTTGGCTCAGCATGACCCAATATCTCTGGGGTATTATCTGAGTTATGAACTGGATTTAAGGCGTTTGGCCAATGCAGTGTCGGCGCATCTGGAATGGCCGTATCGGCTGTGGCCAGTGTCGCACTCACCTCTTTTGACGTGTTACCCGCTTGGTCTATCAACGTCACTTTAATGTCATGACCCGGCAACACTTCGTGAGACACTGATTGAGTGGCAATGTCTTGTTGACTAAGAGTATGCTTAGCTCCATCTATGGTCAACGTATCACCTGCTACCGCATCAGTCGGTAACGTAATGGCCACCGTAATCTTGCCATCAGACCCCACTTCATTCGCATTGTACTCATGACCTGATTGCGCCTGTGGCACACTTAATGTCGGCTCAGTGACCTTAGTATCAAGCGTAAAACTGAACAACGTGACTGCTGACTTATTCCCCGCCACATCCGTTTGTCGCACTTCAACATGATTCACCCCTTCTGTTGCTGTAAAGGTCTTCAACCATGTTTGACCTGCGTCCGTTGAGTATTCAACTAAGGCTCCACCCTCAATACCTTGAACATCCAACGTGCTCGTATTCGTCAGACCATCCGTTGATGAACGGCCACTGTCTGTAACTAACTGAACTATCGGTGCGCTCACCGCATTGTCTAACGTAAATTTAAGATCGGTAGAGGCTAATGACGGATTACCCGCCGCATCCACTTGTCTTACGCTGACCGTATTCTCTCCCGCCTTAGGAACAAAACTGTTTGTCCACGTTTTACCATTATCGATGGAGTACTCTAATGTTGAGCCCGCTTCTTGACCCTCAATGTGCAGTTGCCCATCTTGCGTAATAAGATCTGTATCAGAACGGCCGGTATCCTGCTCTAGGCCTACCTTCAGCGTATCTGGCACCGTGGTATCAACAACAGTAGTTAGCGGTGTACTGGCCGGGGAGCTATTGCCCGCCGCATCCGTCGCGGTCGCGGTCACCTCATGGGGCCCCTCACCTAAGATAGCTGGCGTATAAGAGAACGCGCCATGCACATCGGCCTTCACCGTCGTCACTACCGAACCATCAATGGATATCGCTACTTGCGCATTTGGCTCAGCATGACCCAATATCTCTGGGGTATTATCTGAGTTATGAACTGGATTTAAGGCGTTTGGCCAATGCAGTGTCGGCGCATCTGGAATGGCCGTATCGGCTGTGGCCAGTGTCGCACTCACCTCTTTTGACGTGTTACCCGCTTGGTCTATCAACGTCACTTTAATGTCATGACCCGGCAACACTTCGTGAGACACTGATTGAGTGGCAATGTCTTGTTGACTAAGAGTATGCTTAGCTCCATCTATGGTCAACGTATCACCTGCTACCGCATCAGTCGGTAACGTAATGGCCACCGTAATCTTGCCATCAGACCCCACTTCATTCGCATTGTACTCATGACCTGATTGCGCCTGTGGCACACTTAATGTCGGCTCAGTGACCTTAGTATCAAGCGTAAAACTGAACAACGTGACTGCTGACTTATTCCCCGCCACATCCGTTTGTCGCACTTCAACATGATTCACCCCTTCTGTTGCTGTAAAGGTCTTCAACCATGTTTGACCTGCGTCCGTTGAGTATTCAACTAAGGCTCCACCCTCAATACCTTGAACATCCAACGTGCTCGTATTCGTCAGACCATCCGTTGATGAACGGCCACTGTCTGTAACTAACTGAACTATCGGTGCGCTCACCGCATTGTCTAACGTAAATTTAAGATCGGTAGAGGCTAATGACGGATTACCCGCCGCATCCACTTGTCTTACGCTGACCGTATTCTCTCCCGCCTTAGGAACAAAACTGTTTGTCCACGTTTTACCATTATCGATGGAGTACTCTAATGTTGAGCCCGCTTCTTGACCCTCAATGTGCAGTTGCCCATCTTGCGTAATAAGATCTGTATCAGAACGGCCGGTATCCTGCTCTAGGCCTACCTTCAGCGTATCTGGCACCGTGGTATCAACAACAGTAGTTAGCGGTGTACTGGCCGGGGAGCTATTGCCCGCCGCATCCGTCGCGGTCGCGGTCACCTCATGGGGCCCCTCACCTAAGATAGCTGGCGTATAAGAGAACGCGCCATGCACATCGGCCTTCACCGTCGTCACTACCGAACCATCAATGGATATCGCTACTTGCGCATTTGGCTCAGCATGACCCAATATCTCTGGGGTATTATCTGAGTTATGAACTGGATTTAAGGCGTTTGGCCAATGCAGTGTCGGCGCATCTGGAATGGCCGTATCGGCTGTGGCCAGTGTCGCACTCACCTCTTTTGACGTGTTACCCGCTTGGTCTATCAACGTCACTTTAATGTCATGACCCGGCAACACTTCGTGAGACACTGATTGAGTGGCAATGTCTTGTTGACTAAGAGTATGCTTAGCTCCATCTATGGTCAACGTATCACCTGCTACCGCATCAGTCGGTAACGTAATGGCCACCGTAATCTTGCCATCAGACCCCACTTCATTCGCATTGTACTCATGACCTGATTGCGCCTGTGGCACACTTAATGTCGGCTCAGTGACCTTAGTATCAAGCGTAAAACTGAACAACGTGACTGCTGACTTATTCCCCGCCACATCCGTTTGTCGCACTTCAACATGATTCACCCCTTCTGTTGCTGTAAAGGTCTTCAACCATGTTTGACCTGCGTCCGTTGAGTATTCAACTAAGGCTCCACCCTCAATACCTTGAACATCCAACGTGCTCGTATTCGTCAGACCATCCGTTGATGAACGGCCACTGTCTGTAACTAACTGAACTATCGGTGCGCTCACCGCATTGTCTAACGTAAATTTAAGATCGGTAGAGGCTAATGACGGATTACCCGCCGCATCCACTTGTCTTACGCTGACCGTATTCTCTCCCGCCTTAGGAACAAAACTGTTTGTCCACGTTTTACCATTATCGATGGAGTACTCTAATGTTGAGCCCGACTCTTGACCCTCTATGTGCAGTTGCCCATCTTGCGTAATAAGATCTGTATCAGAACGGCCGGTATCCTGCTCTAGGCCTACCTTCAGCGTATCTGGCACCGTGGTATCAACAACAGTAGTTAGCGGTGTACTGGCCGGAGAGCTATTGCCCGCCGCATCCGTCGCGGTCGCGGTCACCTCATGGGGCCCCTCACCTAAGATAGCTGGCGTATAAGAGAACGCGCCATGCACATCGGCCTTCACCGTCGTCACTACCGAACCATCAATGGATATCGCTACTTGCGCATTTGGCTCAGCATGACCCAATATCTCTGGGGTATTATCTGAGTTATGAACTGGATTTAAGGCGTTTGGCCAATGCAGTGTCGGCGCATCTGGAATGGCCGTATCGGCTGTGGCCAGTGTCGCACTCACCTCTTTTGACGTGTTACCCGCTTGG
Source organism: Vibrio rarus (assembly GCF_024347075.1). NCBI lineage: Bacteria > Pseudomonadati > Pseudomonadota > Gammaproteobacteria > Vibrionales > Vibrionaceae > Vibrio > Vibrio rarus. Next base: position 938,879 of record NZ_AP024901.1, on the reverse strand, counting down.
TCTATCAACGTCACTTTAATGTCATGACCCGGCAACACTTCGTGAGACACTGATTGAGTGGCAATGTCTTGTTGACTAAGAGTATGCTTAGCTCCATCTATGGTCAACGTATCACCTGCTACCGCATCAGTCGGTAACGTAATGGCCACCGTAATCTTGCCATCAGACCCCACTTCATTCGCATTGTACTCATGACCTGATTGCGCCTGTGGCACACTTAATGTCGGCTCAGTGACCTTAGTATCAAGCGTAAAACTGAACAACGTGACTGCTGACTTATTCCCCGCCACATCCGTTTGTCGCACTTCAACATGATTCACCCCTTCTGTTGCTGTAAAGGTCTTCAACCATGTTTGACCTGCGTCCGTTGAGTATTCAACTAAGGCTCCACCCTCAATACCTTGAACATCCAACGTGCTCGTATTCGTCAGACCATCCGTTGATGAACGGCCACTGTCTGTAACTAACTGAACTATCGGTGCGCTCACCGCATTGTCTAACGTAAATTTAAGATCGGTAGAGGCTAATGACGGATTACCCGCCGCATCCACTTGTCTTACGCTGACCGTATTCTCTCCCGCCTTAGGAACAAAACTGTTTGTCCACGTTTTACCATTATCGATGGAGTACTCTAATGTTGAGCCCGACTCTTGACCCTCTATGTGCAGTTGCCCATCTTGCGTAATAAGATCTGTATCAGAACGGCCGGTATCCTGCTCTAGGCCTACCTTCAGCGTATCTGGCACCGTGGTATCAACAACAGTAGTTAGCGGTGTACTGGCCGGAGAGCTATTGCCCGCCGCATCCGTCGCGGTCGCGGTCACCTCATGGGGCCCCTCACCTAAGATAGCTGGCGTATAAGAGAACGCGCCATGCACATCGGCCTTCACCGTCGTCACTACCGAACCATCAATGGATATCGCTACTTGCGCATTTGGCTCAGCATGACCCAATATCTCTGGGGTATTATCTGAGTTATGAACTGGATTTAAGGCGTTTGGCCAATGCAGTGTCGGCGCATCTGGAATGGCCGTATCGGCTGTGGCCAGTGTCGCACTCACCTCTTTTGACGTGTTACCCGCTTGGTCTATCAACGTCACTTTAATGTCATGACCCGGCAACACTTCGTGAGACACTGATTGAGTGGCAATGTCTTGTTGACTAAGAGTATGCTTAGCTCCATCTATGGTCAACGTATCACCTGCTACCGCATCAGTCGGTAACGTAATGGCCACCGTAATCTTGCCATCAGACCCCACTTCATTCGCATTGTACTCATGACCTGATTGCGCCTGTGGCACACTTAATGTCGGCTCAGTGACCTTAGTATCAAGCGTAAAACTGAACAACGTGACTGCTGACTTATTCCCCGCCACATCCGTTTGTCGCACTTCAACATGATTCACCCCTTCTGTTGCTGTAAAGGTCTTCAACCATGTTTGACCTGCGTCCGTTGAGTATTCAACTAAGGCTCCACCCTCAATACCTTGAACATCCAACGTGCTCGTATTCGTCAGACCATCCGTTGATGAACGGCCACTGTCTGTAACTAACTGAACTATCGGTGCGCTCACCGCATTGTCTAACGTAAATTTAAGATCGGTAGAGGCTAATGACGGATTACCCGCCGCATCCACTTGTCTTACGCTGACCGTATTCTCTCCCGCCTTAGGAACAAAACTGTTTGTCCACGTTTTACCATTATCGATGGAGTACTCTAATGTTGAGCCCGACTCTTGACCCTCTATGTGCAGTTGCCCATCTTGCGTAATAAGATCTGTATCAGAACGGCCGGTATCCTGCTCTAGGCCTACCTTCAGCGTATCTGGCACCGTGGTATCAACAACAGTAGTTAGCGGTGTACTGGCCGGGGAGCTATTGCCCGCCGCATCCGTCGCGGTCGCGGTCACCTCATGGGGCCCCTCACCTAAGATAGCTGGCGTATAAGAGAACGCGCCATGCACATCGGCCTTCACCGTCGTCACTACCGAACCATCAATGGATATCGCTACTTGCGCATTTGGCTCAGCATGACCCAATATCTCTGGGGTATTATCTGAGTTATGAACTGGATTTAAGGCGTTTGGCCAATGCAGTGTCGGCGCATCTGGAATGGCCGTATCGGCTGTGGCCAGTGTCGCACTCACCTCTTTTGACGTGTTACCCGCTTGGTCTATCAACGTCACTTTAATGTCATGACCCGGCAACACTTCGTGAGACACTGATTGAGTGGCAATGTCTTGTTGACTAAGAGTATGCTTAGCTCCATCTATGGTCAACGTATCACCTGCTACCGCATCAGTCGGTAACGTAATGGCCACCGTAATCTTGCCATCAGACCCCACTTCATTCGCATTGTACTCATGACCTGATTGCGCCTGTGGCACACTTAATGTCGGCTCAGTGACCTTAGTATCAAGCGTAAAACTGAACAACGTGACTGCTGACTTATTCCCCGCCACATCCGTTTGTCGCACTTCAACATGATTCACCCCTTCTGTTGCTGTAAAGGTCTTCAACCATGTTTGACCTGCGTCCGTTGAGTATTCAACTAAGGCTCCACCCTCAATACCTTGAACATCCAACGTGCTCGTATTCGTCAGACCATCCGTTGATGAACGGCCACTGTCTGTAACTAACTGAACTATCGGTGCGCTCACCGCATTGTCTAACGTAAATTTAAGATCGGTAGAGGCTAATGACGGATTACCCGCCGCATCCACTTGTCTTACGCTGACCGTATTCTCTCCCGCCTTAGGAACAAAACTGTTTGTCCACGTTTTACCATTATCGATGGAGTACTCTAATGTTGAGCCCGACTCTTGACCCTCTATGTGCAGTTGCCCATCTTGCGTAATAAGATCTGTATCAGAACGGCCGGTATCCTGCTCTAGGCCTACCTTCAGCGTATCTGGCACCGTGGTATCAACAACAGTAGTTAGCGGTGTACTGGCCGGGGAGCTATTGCCCGCCGCATCCGTCGCGGTCGCGGTCACCTCATGGGGCCCCTCACCTAAGATAGCTGGCGTATAAGAGAACGCGCCATGCACATCAGCCTTCACCGTCGTCACTACCGAACCATCAATGGATATCGCTACTTGCGCATTTGGCTCAGCATGACCCAATATCTCTGGGGTATTATCTGAGTTATGAACTGGATTTAAGGCGTTTGGCCAATGCAGTGTCGGCGCATCTGGAATGGCCGTATCGGCTGTGGCCAGTGTCGCACTCACCTCTTTTGACGTGTTACCCGCTTGGTCTATCAACGTCACTTTAATGTCATGACCCGGCAACACTTCGTGAGACACTGATTGAGTGGCAATGTCTTGTTGACTAAGAGTATGCTTAGCTCCATCTATGGTCAACGTATCACCTGCTACCGCATCAGTCGGTAACGTAATGGCCACCGTAATCTTGCCATCAGACCCCACTTCATTCGCATTGTACTCATGACCTGAATGTGGAGTCGGTACTTGTAGTATCGGATCCTGTATTGACGTGTCAATTGTCATTACCAATGGCGAAGATTTCACCGCCTGGGAAGCGTCCATTGATGGTGCAACCGCTTCTGCTGTTAACGTGTGCTCTATACCCGCACCTGAGCCATCTAACTTCGATAGTTGAACGCTGTAGATACCCTGAGCATCCGAAGTCGCCGTACCCAGGACCTGACCATTTTCGCTGATGGTCACTACAGAGAATGGAATGTCCGTCGTACCTGACATGGTAGGCGTTTGTGATGACGTTAAATCATCACTGTGACTGCGGCCGGTATCACTGCCGTCGGTTAAATCTAACGTCACTGCGTTAGTTGGCACTGGGGCAAGTGGTGTCAATATTGGCGGCGTATCGGTTACTTGAAGTAATGCCGCTTGAGTGGCTGGGTTCGTTGGCGCAACCACCGTAGTGGTGATCGGACCGGGCTGACCACTGGTTGTCGGTGCCGCGACTGTACCCTGTACTTCAAAAGTGATGTATTTATCGTCCACACCACCGTGATTATCTGACACTTGAACATGGAACGACTCTTGTCCACGGTATTGCTGTGTCTGAGCGTCATACCCCATGCCTTGCACGCCAGCGTGCGCGCTGTAGGTATAAGCACCTGTATTCTCATCCAGTACTAAGTCACCAAATTGACCCTGCACGCTTTGGCTGCCTTGCTGACCATCCAGTATCTGGAAGGTGTGCGTGTCACCCGTATCGACATCCGTTTCAGTTAAGCTACCTGCTTCAACTGACGCGGTGTTCACACTCAAAATTGGATTATCGTTAGTACCGCTAATAGTAATAACCAAATTCGCTGTCTGCGTATGGCCTGCCGCATCCACCACTTCATACGTGAGGGTGTCTGTGGCCGTTTGGCCACTTTCAGCCAATTGCTGAATCTCTTTATGAGAACTGTCTAAATCGTAGGTGTAACTGCCATCTGCGCTAAAGTGAACGGTACCGAACATCCCTTTGACGTCCGTAGTGGTGACTTGTGCGCCCGCTTCATAGTGGCTCGATATTGAACCTGTGGTTGCCCCTGCCAATTGGTCTTCAGTTGCACTGCCATCCGCATTCGTTGGCGCAACACGGGTATCAATGGTGACCGTCACATCATGACTGGCTGTCGTAGCACTGCTTGCCCCCGGCGCCGTCACTTGCGCGGTTAAGGTATGCGCAACACCCGTTTCTGAGCCAGTTAAGGTCGAGGTATCCACGCTGTAATGGCCGTCTTTGTCTGAGTAGGTTGTACCCACAACCTTACCGTTATCTATTAACTCAACTTTAGAGAACGGTTGTGTGGTCGTGCCTTCTATGGTCGGCGTCGTATCAGAAGTAATGCCATCATGATCGGTGCCTTGTGCCCCAAACGTATCACTGCTGTGCGCTAACGTTAACGTCGCATTGCCCATTAATGCTGGCGCAGCCGTCGATGTGGAGGGGGTTGGCGCGCTTTGGCTGAACGTTGGTGTTTGGCTTACTGTGGTGGTGATCGTCGGTTGCCCACCCGTTGTGGACTGACTTAACGTCGCCTCAACCTGCATTGTCATGTATTGCGTGGTAACTGCGCCATGTAAATCTGTGGCGGTGACCGCAAACACTTCTGTGCCGTGATACACACCCGTTGACGCATCTAAAGTCATGCCAGAAACACTTGGCGTACTTTGTGCGTATTGGTAGTGTCCCGTGGTGGCGTCTACCGTGAGATCACCAAACAGACCGTGACTATTGATTGTCGCGTACGTCGCTTTATCGCCAGTATCAACATCTGTTGAGATCACAGTACCTTGACTATTATCGCCTTTTGTATCTGGTGTAATCGTCACTACTGGCGCGTCATTGGTACCCGTAATGGTGATGACTAAGTTCGCTGTCTGCGTATGGCCTGCCGCATCCACCACTTCATACGTGAGGGTGTCTATGGCCGTTTGACCACTTTCAGCCAGAGCTTGTACATCGGTATTGGCATTATCTAACTTGTAAGTGTAACTGCCATCAGCCTCTAAATGATACATGCCATACTGACTGGCAATATCGCCCGTTGTCGTCACTACCGCATCACCGCCAGTATCACTAGATAGCGTTAGCTGACCGTGCACTAATGAGGTTTGGTCTTCAGTTGCACTGTTTGTCGCATCGGTTGCCGTCACTGCGGTATCCACAGTCACTGCCAAAGGCGAAGACTGCACGGCGTGCGAAGCGTCCGTTGACGGCGCAACCGCTTGTGCTGTTAACGTGTGCGCAATACCCGCATCTGAGCCCGTTAATGTCGCTAATTGTACGCTGTAGATACCCTGAGCATCCGAAGTCGCCGTACCTAAGACCTGACCATTTTCGCTGATGGTCACCACCGAGAATGGAATGTGCGTCGTACCTGACATGATAGGCGTTTGTGATGACGTTAAATCATCACTGTGACTGCTGCCGGTATCACTGCCGTCGGTTAAATCTAACGTCACTGCGTTAGTTGGCACTGGGGCCAGTGGTGTTAATATTGGCGGCGTATCGGTTACTTGAGGTAATGCCGCTTGAGTGGTTGGGTTCGTTGGTGCAACCACCGTGGTGGTGATCGGACCGGGCTGACCACTGGTTGTCGGTGCCGCTACTGTACCCTGTACTTCAAAAGTGATGTATTTATCATCCACACCACCGTGATTATCTGACACTTGAACATGGAACGACTCTTGTCCACGGTATTGCTGTGTCTGAGCGTCATACCCCATGCCTTGTACGCCAGCGTGTGCGCTGTAGGTATAAGCACCTGTGCTCTCATCCAGTACTAAGTCACCAAATTGACCCTGCACGCTTTGGCTGCCTTGCTGACCATCCAAAATCTGGAAGGTGTGCGTGTCACCCGTATCGACATCCGTTTCAGTTAAGCTACCTGCTTCAACTGACGCGGTGTTCACACTCAAAATTGGATTATCGTTAGTACCGCTAATAGTAATAACCAAATTCGCTGTCTGCATGTTGCCTGCCGCATCCACCACTTCATACGTGAGGGTGTCTATGGCCGTTTGACCACTTTCAGCCAGAGCTTGTACATCGGTATTGGCATTATCTAACTTGTAAGTGTAACTGCCATCAGCCTCTAAATGATATGTGCCATACTGACCGGCAATATCACCCGTTGTCGTCACTACCGCGTCACCGCCAGTATCACTAGATAGCGTTAGCTGACCATTCACCAATGTGGTTTGGTCTTCAGTCGCACTGTTTGTCGCATCGGTTGCCGTCACTGCGTTATCCACAGTCACTGCCAAAGGCGAAGATTTCACCGCCTGGGAAGCGTCCATTGATGGTGCAACCGCTTCTGCTGTTAACGTGTGCTCTATACCCGCACCTGAGCCATCTAACTTCGATAGTTGAACGCTGTAGATACCCTGAGCATCCGAAGTCGCCGTACCCAGGACCTGACCATTTTCGCTGATGGTCACCACCGAGAATGGAATGTCCGTCGTACCTGACATGGTAGGCGTTTGTGATGACGTTAAATCATCACTGTGACTGCTGCCGGTATCACTGCCGTCGGTTAAATCTAACGTCACTGCGTTAGTTGGTACTGGGGCAAGTGGTGTTAATGTTGGCGGCGTATCGGTTACTTGAGGTAATGCCGCTTGAGTGGTTGGGTTCGTTGGTGCAACCACCGTGGTGGTGATCGGACCGGGCTGACCACTGGTTGTCGGTGCCGCGACTGTACCCTGCACTTCAAAAGTGATGTATTTATCGTCCACACCACCGTGATTATCTGACACTTGAACATGGAACGACTCTTGACCACGGTATTGCTGTGTCTGAGCATCATACCCCATGCCTTGTACGCCAGCGTGTGCGCTGTACGTATAAGCACCTGTGCTCTCATCCAGAACTAAGTCACCAAATTGACCGTGCACGCTTTGACTGCCTTGCTGACCATCCAGTATCTGGAAGGTGTGCGTGTCACCCGTATCGACATCCGTTTCAGTTAAGCTGCCTGCTTCAACTGACGCAGTGTTCACGCTCAATATTGGCTTATCGTTAGTGCCCTCAACTTTTATAATGAGGTTCTGAGGCTGACTCACTCCACCATGGTTATCCGTCGCAACCACTGGGATGATTAACGTTTCATACTCACCCACCGCTAAATGCTCAAAACTCGCATCCGTCGGATCTAGGCTGTACGAGCCATCTTGATTTAACGTAAATCCTGAATGTTTAAAGCTCGTACCGTAAGTAGCGGTATCACCGTGGTCAATATCGGTCGAAGTCACTTGACCCGTTATTGCCTTGTCGCCTTCGTTCACTGTCTGTGAAGTAATATGGCTGACAACAGGATTATCGTTAGTGCCATCCACTCGAATAATGAGATTCTGAGGCTGACTCACTCCACCGTGGTTATCCGTCGCAATCACAGGGATGATTAACGTTTCATGCTCACCCACTGCCAGATGTTCAAAACTCGCATCGGTCGGATCTAATGTATACGAGCCATCTGGATTTAAAGTAAATCCAGAATGTTTAAAGCTAGTGCTATAAGTGGCCAAATCACCATGATCAATATCTGTTGAGGTAATATGCCCTGTAATAACAGGTTCGCCTTCATCCACTATTTGAGATGTGATGTGGTTCAGTACTGGTTGGTCATTTGTTCCTACAACGGTCACCGTAACTTGTTGAGTCGCGGTCGCACCTTTATCATCAGTGACTGTCACTAACATAACCTCAGTATGAGACTCGCCTTGTGCCAATGACTGGTGTGTTTGATTATCTAATCTATACGTCCACTTACCTGTGTCTTTTTCTAAGGTAAACGAACCGTAGTTACCTTGCTCGCTATCTGGGGTATAGGTTAATACTGCACCATTATCTACGTCCGTTGCAGAAATCTGACCATCGGCAACTAAAGTACCATCTTCAGTCGTTGAGCCATGCTGTTCTTGGCTTATAATTACAGGGGTATCGTTAGTTCCCTGTACTGTCACTGTCACGTCTTGATGAGTAGCAACACCCGCAACATTAGTAATAGTGACATGTAATACTTCAGTGTGTGTTTCCCCTAACGCTAGGTTTTGATGATGAGAATTGTCTAACGTGTAAACCCACTCCCCACTCTTAGAATTTAAAGTAAATTCACCGTACTGACCATGGATATGATCGGCAGTATAAGTTAATGCTTGGCCCACTTGACTATTAGTAGCTTCAACAGTGCCATGAGTTTCAATCTGACTGTCTTCTTTAACTGTGCCCGTTGATGGAACTCCATTTACTGGGGGCGTTAAATAGGCATAACTGGTGTGACTATTATCCGTTGCTGTCACATTATGAAGCAGGGTGAAACTAACTTGACCTTGATGTTGATTTTGAGTAAACGAACTCATTACTACCGGGCTAATTTGGTGAGCTATGTAAGTTCCATGTTGATAATGATCAAAACCAGAATTTCCACCTACATGATGAAGCTTAAACCCTTCATGCGTCGGCTTACTGTCTGTTTTAGAAGATACATATTTATGAGATGCTTTTAATGGTTCAGCGATGTAGTCATGCGGCTGAGACGTAGAATTGTATTCAGTAGTATGTAATAGAACGGGTTCTACTGGATGAGCATTCTCAGTTGGAACATTTACCGCACTATAAGAAGGTAGCACAATGTGTATTGTAGCATCGCGGGATGAATAGAAGCTTGGAAGCATAAAGCGGCGCGTTTTTCTAGAGCGTGATAACTTGGTCTCTTTCTTATTCACTCTTGCACCTTTATTATTTTTATTTTCATTTGCCATTGATGCACTAACTCCTAGCTATACTGTTACAAAAATCGTATCTATTGGTGTTTGGTAGGCATAGACACACTTCATATGCGTTAGTAAGTAATCTATATAATAGTATTTACATGCATAAATTCATGTACTTCTTACCGCTACATTCATAGGTATAACGTCAATAACAACCACTTCAATAAAAAAATTCATTTTCATGAATTAATACTCGGTTACATTAAACCTATCTCAATGTACTAATGTATAAAATTAATTGCATTTATACATTCTCGTTTTTTACAAACTAATTTTTACAATTACAACTTTTCTACACGCAAATCATTGATTCAAATAATACATACAGGTCAATTGCATAACCTTGGATTATGGCTTTCTTTTTCTTCAAGGTTTCAATCTGTGTCATTTAAAATCGTTTGTTCATAAACATCCAAGGAACAATAGATAGATATTTAGTCAATTTCATAATGAGATAGCCCGAGAATTCCGCTTTGGGACAGCGTGTGATGTTGCCAATTACATCGTATGCCTATTGTCACAAAAAGCTAACTGGGTAACGGGTGCAGTATGGGATGTTGATAGTGCAGTAATGGCAGTGTTTGCTTTATAAGTAATGCGAGTTGTTAATGTATTCAGTGAAAGGTTTTGAGTCATAAAAAAGTACTGCCATAGCTTTTGTTAGCTTGGCAGCACCTAGAACCCATATTTTGTTATTTATCGGTCAACACCAATGAATCTAAGATCCCCTTCCCGCTGTGGATTCCACCTTCATTTTCACTCGCAGGTTTGCTACGAATAAGGTATCCCGCATAACCATTTTGCTCAGTGACTGCCTCGCCTTGGTAATGCGCGGTAAATAAGCCTATTTCACTGACAAGATCTTTAACTAAGGTTTGTTTACCGTCACGTACGGCGATGGTTGGCGTGTCGCGTTCGTGCGGGTATAAACGCTGCATTAATGCCCATGCATCGTATTCTTCGGCTTTCAAGTTGGCGATGGTTTCAGTAATATCTTCACCAAAAACGCAGTGACCGCCGCCTTCTCCTTGGTTTTTTAGAACCCACTCTTGCTTGTCAGCAGAGTGATTAAACCATTCGATAGTCTGCATCGATACTGGTTTCATATCCGCTAACACGCTTTTCACTCGTTGCGCTTCTTCTAACGTTAATCCCCAGCGCGTGTAGTCTTGCGCTGGCATCATAGTCAGTAGCATCTGCATTGATTTGCTTGTTGCAAGTTGCTGGCTGATTGTCGCGTTCATCGCCACATAATGCTGTTCAATAAAAAGTCGAGTTTGGCTTAATGTATGACAACAAATATCTTCATTGAGCTCCGGTACCCAGTAATCGGTATATTGATAACCGGCGCGCAAATACACTGTATCTATTGCCCCAACACCTTCAAGTATCAGACGTTGATTATCACCGCTAGATAGCTGAGTGCTTAACTGCTCGAATGTGCGTCTTAATGTGCGAATGCCCTGCTTTTGTAATTCCACTTCCAAAAGATGCTGATCATAAACGTTGTCTTCATCTTTTTGAACCACCATCAAGAACGTAGGTTTTTGCGTATCATTTTGCTCGCCCAAATCGGAAAAGTGAACTTTAACCTTATGGGTTGCAGTTGCAATGCCTAAAGCCAGTTGCTGCATACCAAAATTATCAGCTGCGATGGCTAAATCATCTTCTAACCAATGTTGATACACTTCATTCCACTGCTCTTTTACAAAGTGATGCAGCTGTGTTGCCCGCTGACCAAATGGCCCCATCCCCGCAGCAATGCCATTAAATTCAATGACTTTTGCACCATGCTTACGATCGTCCATAAAGTCAGTACGCATCAACAATAATGGCTGTCTGGCTGCTTGTTTACGTTGCAATGCATCGCCATGAGCTTGCAGGTGCAACTCCATTAATCGGCCAAAAAATGGATCCGCTTTTGCCATGTCGCGCAGTGAATCTTGCAGAAAGTCATGGTCTTCTGACACATTGCTAATGAGCTTTGCAATCAAAGGGGTGACCGAAAGCAAGTGTTCATACACTGGGCGCTCTATTGTCATCGGCGCGATGCTAAAAGGCACATGTCTTGCGCTATTATCCGCCTGACGAAATGCCACCCCGTGCATGATTTCCCATTCAATAATGTCTTCAATCACTTGTTGAGAGACAAATTGTGTCTGATCCATATTAGCCGCTTGGTGACTGGCAACTTGGTTATTAGCAACCCAGTTATTAATAGTTTCGTTTGTCATGATGAATAACTCTTTATTATATTTAGACTGCGCTCATAGCGGTTAAGCCCAGCGTGCTATTTTGATGTTCGTTTTCTTCTTGCGCTTTTTGCGCAATATATAAATCGCGATAATCGCCATCTTGTTCAATCAACTGCTCATGGGTACCGCTTTGTACCAATCTGCCACTGTTCATGACTAAGATTTGATCGGCATTGCGAATCGTCGATAAACGGTGTGCGACCGTAATTACGGTTCGCCCATCTTGGATATTCTCTAATGCTTGCTTAACGGTTTCTTCCGATTCACTGTCAATGTTCGCGGTAGCTTCATCGAGCAAGAATATTTTAGGATCATGAGATATTGCGCGCGCCAGACCCAACAACTGCCTCTCTCCCACAGAAAGTGATGCGCCGCCATTACTTGAATTATGATCAAAACCATTAGGCAGACGATGAATAAAGCGATCCGCTTTTACTATTTGCGCCGCTTTTATGGCTTTATCTCGGTTAGTCTCAGGTTCACTGGTACTTTCACTCGAGTTAGCGTCATTCGATAAGCTGATGTTATCAACAATCGAGCCACTAAAGATCGTTGGATCTTGCGCGACCAAACCAAACAGCTTATGCAGTTGCGATTGTGAAAGATCTTTAAGTGGTTGTCCGCCAACCAAAATTTCACCTTGTTGCTGCTGGTAATAACGCATCAATAAATTGATCACCGAACTTTTGCCACTGCCGGTATGCCCCACAATTGCGGTAAACTCACCCCCTTTAGCGGTAAAGCTAATCTCTTTCAGTACCGGTTTACCCACTTCATAGCCCATAGTGACATTGCGAAATTCAATATCATGGCTTTGATTGAGCTTCACATCTGGCATCGTGTTATGAAAGGTTTCTACCTCATCATCTAGCAATTCAAAAATACGTTTTGATGATGCTGTAGCCACTTGCAGTTTGTGTAGCTCCATTGATAACTGTCTGAACGGGTCAAAAAAGCGTTCAATGTAGTTCAAAAATGCGTAGAGAGTACCCACTTCCACAACCGTCGACATTGATGCTCCCGCAAACCACGCCACGATACCTGCGGCGGTCAGTGTTGAAATTAAACGGGTTAATGGCAGTAACATTAAACTGTCAATCGCCACCGACTTCGTGCGGAAATTAAACCAACTTTGGTTCTCTTTCTCAAACTTTGCTTGAAACGCCTTTTGCTGACGAAATGCTTGAATCAACGCCATGCCTTGTAACGATTCGTTTATTTGCCCGTTAATATTGCTGACTTGAACGCGAATGCCATCAAACACAGAAATGGAAACCTTGCGATACAGATGCATGGTGACCAGCAAAATGGGAATAAGCACTAAGCTCAGCAACATCAAATGCCAATCCAGCAACGCAATCGCAATAAAAATAGCTATGATGCGTAATGCACCTTGAATGACGGTTGGAATCGTCGACACATACATATTGCGTAGCGACTCGGTATCGTTAGTAATGTACGACACCAACTTACCCGTTGATAACTTGTCAAACGTGGCAATAGGAAAGCTCAATACATGACGAAACAGTTGCTCACGTACATCTTTCACCACCAGCAACGCACCGTGTTTAAAGGTGACGGCTTGTATGTAGCCAAAGACGGCTGCAAGTACATAAAACAGCATCACTAACCCAATTAAAGTGATCAGCTGTGACCACTCAAACTGCTGAGCGACAGTGACTTCATCGATCACAATTTTTGCCAGCCACGGGATCGCCATCTCAGCACTGACAGCAAGCGCCAGCATTAAGAAAGCAAAAGCAAAACGCGCTTTGTGCGGTAATGAAAAGTTCAGTAAGCGGCGGTAAAGCCCGTTACTTTTTAACGCTTGTGATTTAGCGGTTGAGTGTAATTCAGTCATGGTTTACCTCCTCTTTATTCGTCTCATTAGCGGGTAATTGACTGTTAATGCCAAGCTGACTTTGGCGCTGATACACCATGGAATACCAACCTTTATTGGCCACCAATTGATGGTGAGAGCCGCGCTCTTCTACTAAGCCATCGTTTAATACTAAAATGTGGTCAGCTTCAATTAGATTGGTGAGTCGCTGTGTGACAAGCAACATCGTTTTATGCGAATAGTGAGCCTTTAAGTTTCGACGAACTTGCACCTCTGTTTTCATGTCTAACGCACTAAATGGGTCATCCAATAGCAATATATCGGCATCGGATAGCAATGCTCTGGCCAGGGTCAAACGCTGTTTTTGACCGCCAGATAAGTTAGTACCGCCTTCGCGTAATTGGGTGTTAAATCCATCTGGCATTACCTCAATTTCAGCTCGAATACCAGCCATTTCAGCAACATGCTCAATGTCATTTAATGATGCATTGGGTTTTGCTAACGCGATATTTTCGGCAATGGTGCCCGAAAACAAGTGTGGTTTTTGCGGAACCCACGCTAGTTTATCGCGTAAGGAATCAAACGTTAGGCTGTCCGTTGGCATGCCTGCAATATGAATAGTGGATGGCTTCTCAAGTTTAAATTGGCGTAAAGCTAGATGCAGTAGCGTACTTTTACCGCTACCTGTTGGCCCAGTAATCCCAACCAAACCACCCGATGGCAGTTCAAAACTGATATTTTCAAGGGCCCTATGCTTGGCATCCTGATAGGTAAATTCATGGATATTAAATGACATACTCGCATCCGCATCTTTTGCCAATGTTTTGTCACCTTCAATCACATCAATACTTTCAGAGAATAGTTGCTCAAGGCGACGCCACGATGTCGTGCCACGTTGCAGTACATTGAACTGCCAACCAAACTGCATAAATGGCCCAAGCAACTGCGCAAGGTAAAGTGTGAACGTGGTGAATAGCCCTACCGTCAGGCTGCCTTGTTCAATTAACCATGCGCCGTAACCAAGAGAAACCGCAAACGACAGTCCGTACACCAATTGTATGGTTGGCCCAAACGCCGCATCGACTTTGGCAACGGCAAGGTTGGCATCTACCGTATCATTTAATGCTTTGCCAAATCGCTGTTGCTGGCGATCTGACATACCGTGTGAGCGAACGGCTCGAATACCCGATACGGTTTCACGGGTTTCTTCGGTCAAATCAGAAAACGCAGCTTGCGCTTTACCAAACGTTTTATGCAGCTTCACCCCATAACGACGAGTGATCAGCACAAGTAAAGGAAAAGGAAGTAGCGCAACGGCGGTAAGCTGGCCACTGACGACAAAGATCATCCCTAAAATAACCGTCATACCCGCAATTAACGAGTCAACCAGAGTCATAATGCCCATGCCCATGGTTTCTTCTACTGCGTTAAGGTCATTAGTGGCATGCGCCATCAGATCGCCAGTACTACGGCGCGCATAGAAGGCCGGAGACAACTGTGAGAATTTTTGAAAGAGCTCGCTGCGAATCACGCGAGTAATCGCAATCGATGCGCCATATAGCTGACTTTGCCAAACAAAACGCAGGCCGTACATTGCCGCGCCCGAGACAACAATTCCCACAACATGAATAATCATGGTTTGAGAGTCTAATGTGCCTTGGCTTATCTCATCAACAATGCGACCAATTAGCCATGACGGTACCAAGTTAATCAAGGCAACCACCTGCAACGCCATAAAGGCAATCAGATAATGGCGACCAAACATTTTTAGGTAACGTTTTAATTTCCAAAGAATATTCATAATTATTAAGCGGGTTCTTATTCTGATATTAAAGACAGTAGTGCCATTTGCGACTCATTAACAGAAGTCTTTTTATCAAAGCAGCTGGCGTCGTTTTTCAATTGTCTTATTCGATAAAAATGTTAATTACTCAGTTAAGACGCAAGAAGTGAGAAAAAGACGCAACTTTTCTAATTTATTTTTAAAAGAGAGTATTGAGAGGGGGGTAAACAACAAAATAGTGACCTACAAGCAAATGTCACCTCACGGTGAACACTCTTGATATGTAACGGTTCTCGGTCCGCTGAGCCCATAGAAGGCTCTCACCTCCTAGAACAGTGCCATGCTCGGCGCACCTAAAAAAAGGGCCGATACTCATATCGGCCCTTTCGTGAAAAAATGTGTAGACTCCGTTCTGCTAACGTTGAAAACACGCACAAACTGATGCTTGTTATTACTTATCCGCCTTACCTGCAGGACCGGCCAATTTTGCTAACAACTTATCGATAATTAATGGCTTACGTCGCTGATCTTCTGCCGATTCTTTACGGCGTACCGCATCACGTACCATCATGGCACCGACCCAACGGAAAGGTTCTGGCGGGAAGTATCCTCGCGGACCGCCAGTGAGTGCACAGCTCGAGTATTCATTATCAATACCTAATGCCATGGCAGCTAAAATCTTACCGCCAATACGTGTTTGTGCAACACCATTACCTGAATAACCTAGGCCATAAAATACGTTGGCTTGCTTCTTAATGTTGCCAAAGAAAGGGAAACCTGTAGTAGAGCGATCCGAGCCACCCGTCCAGTTAAACTCAATTTGCTCACTGCCCACTTTAGGGAATAAACGGTTAAACGCACTATCTAACAGTTCATAATATCGCGTTTTCTCGTTAAACATAGATTCAACATCATTGTTAAATGAGAAACGGTTGCCCCCTTTACCAAGCATTAAACGTCCATCTACCGTATCACGGTAGTAATGCACAAAAATACGAGAGTCCACTACCGTCACACCATCTGACAAACCGGTTTCCTGCAGTTTATTGGCAACAGGTTTGGTGATCACCATGTCAGAAGAGACAACAACAATACTGTTTTTGAACTGTTTAAATTGCTCAACCATCCAAGCATTTAGAGCCAATACTACTTTGCCAGCTTTCACACTGCCATTTGGCGTATGAACGACAGCAGGTTCACCGTACTCTAAACGGGTCATGGCCGTGTTTTCATAAATTTCCACACCAAGAGACAGAGCAACATCACGCATCCCTCTAGCTAACTTCGCAGGTTGCACACTGCCAGCCGCTTCTGAAAAGTGCCCTTCAATATTAATTTTTGACCCAGTGTTGTCATTTAACGTCTGAGTAGAAACTTCCTGCCAACTGTTCAGGTTCGCTTGTTTTAGCTTATCAATGGTTGGGTCTAAGACGCCGCACTGAGCAGGGTTAGTCGCCGTATAATAGGTACCGTGTCTTCTTAGCCCTGCATCAATATTATGCTGCTTGCAAAAGTCTTCTATTTCAAAAATTACCTGCTCTGATTCTGAAACCAAGAAATTTGCTTGGTTTACGCCAAACATTTTGGTCATAGATGAGTACTTAGTGGCCCAAGTTAGCATACAGCCACCGTTCACACCGGACGCACCCGCACCACAAAAACTTTTTTCCAGTAGTACAACCTTGGTTTCTGGTGATTGTTGCTTAGTGATAATCGCAGTCCAAAGCCCCGTATATCCACCACCGACAATACAGATATCCGCATCAATGTCTTGCTGTAGACTCTCTGATTCCTGCCAGTTTGGTTGTTGTTTCGCCTCTGTTATCCAGTAACATGGATGTGTTTTCCCAGACATTTTCTACCTATATTTGTTTGTTTTTTAATCTAATCGCCATTATTTAGGCGCAAAAAAGGCCTCCGTGCGGAAGCCTACGGTTTATAAAGTGTGTTGATTGTTTTATGGATAAATTCTATTAATGTTCATTCACCAGTTTGGCTGAAGACTCAATGCACATGGCATCATGTCGCCAATATTCAAGATCGCAGTCCACTAAGCCTCCATTTTGATCATAGTTAAGACGCTGTACTAACATGGCTGGGCTTCCCGCAGTGGCTCTTAATTTTTGTGCCACTTCACCAAACAAAGAGGTGGTGCTCACTCGGTAACGAACTTCAGAATAGTGAATACCATAGTGCTCACGATATAAATCAGTCAAAGACAAAGATAAGTCGTAATCCAGTAAGGTGGGTATCACCTCTGGTCGCACATAGTTTTTCACATACACCACAGGACGCTGCTCTAAGTAGCGCACTCTCTCAACTTGGAATACATCTGAAAATGCTGGTAAATCAAGCAGTTCAGATACTGTTTTATCAGCCAAGGTACTTTTCGCTCTGACCAGTTCAGTCAGTGGTTGCCTATTTTGTTGTTTGGCCATATTGATAAAATTGAGTGCTAACGTCGGGTCATATTGCAACGGAGGAGGAGAAATAAACCAACCTCTTCTGTCTTCTCGATAAATTCGACCTTCCGCTTCCAGTAAGGATAGTGCCTCTCGTAAAGTCACTCGTGTTGTATCAAATAGCTCAGCGAGTTTACGCTCGGAAGGCAGTTTTTGCCGTGGACTGAGTTGCCCTGATTCTATTTGTTCTACGATAACGTCTTTAATTTTTACGTATTGCACTCAATGTTCCTTCTAGCGTTTTCGCCAGGCTTGTGTTCGCTTGCCCAGTACCTTATCTAAACTAATATGTACTAGTTTAGCCACTGCGGCAGAAATCATGATCATAACCGCCATCGCAGCTGCAGCACCCGTTTGTCCGGTATCATCCATATTCAACACCGAAACAGAAGCTGGAATGGTATCGGTGGAGTATAAGAATACTACTGCAGAGGTTGTGGTTAAAGCATTGATAAATAAGTAGGTGGCAATATCAAGCACCGCAGGTAAACATACGGGCAACGTCACTTTAAAAAACAGCTTATATTGAGGCAACTTAACTGATGCTGCTGTTGACTCCATTTCAGATGGGATCTGTTTCAATGCGGTGATGGCCGTCATATGACCTACGGTGTAATAGTGCACCACAGTATTTACCACTAAAAATGCCATCGTGCCGTAAAGAACGTTAAGAGGGTTATTCGAATCATTAAAGTAGAAAATATAACCTAAGCCTAACACCATGCCAGGTACTGCCATTGGTACAACACTGAACATTTGTAGCGCTTGACGCAACGGGGCAAATGCGCGTCCCTTTTCAATGCAATAAGCACCAATAAATATAATCACAGTACCAATAGCAGCCGTCCAACCCGCTAGAGTTAATGAGTTAAAGTATGGGCTCCAACCGTAAGTGCTCAACTCACTGAAATTATAGTTGCTTAAAGTGAGTGCTTTATTCCAAGGCCAAAACGTCACCAAAGATCCATATACAGCCATACCTAAAACCGCAAGTACTGCAATACTGATCGTGACACAATAAGCCAGACACAAGCCGTCACGTAGTGGGCTCGGCTTTGGCTCGTAGGCCACCGAACGGGTATCAAACAAATTCTTTTGTTTCTTTTGTACCCAACGATCCACAGCAAAGGCAAGCCCGGCTGGGAGTAATAAAATAATACTGGTTACCGCGCCCATGGCAAAGTTTTGCTGGCCAACAACCTGCTTAAAGATATCGGTTGCTAACACATTGTAACTACCCCCAATCACTTTCGGCACACCAAAGTCACATACCACTAATGTGAACACCACAATAAGAGTACTAATTACGCCATATTTGGCAGCAGGCAATGTCACAATGAAAAAGGTTTTCAATGGTGATGTTTTTAATGCTCGTGCCGCTTCATATAAACGTGCATCAGAAGTTCGCAACGAAGTGGTTAAAATCATCAAGGCGTGTGGGAAAGTCCAAAATACCAGTCCCATGGTGATACCAATCAATCCATAAACCGATGCTCCACCTAACCACCCCTTTATAACTCCTTGATTACCAAACAGAAAAATCAAGCTGATAGCAGGCAATAATGATGGTGCAAGGATTGGTGCCATACCCAATACCTGGAACAAAGTTTTAAATGGCATACAAGTTCGTGTGATCGCAAAGGCATAGCCAAAGGCTAAAGTACCAACGATAACAGTAACCAACAGCCCAACCGTTAAGGTATTGGTTAATGAATACCACAAACTTGGTGACGAAAAGTAGGTGATAAAATTAGCCAGGCCGACAAATTCATCATTCGAATTATGCATACTTTTTGTCAGCATCGCCCATAACGGCATCACGACAAAAACCATCATAAACAGGGACAAGATAACCAGTATCACCATCAACATAATGTTGTCGCGACTGAGTTTCTTGGTCCAAAAAGTCCAAATATTAGCGGTTGGGATGGACGACTCTGATAGGGTTGGGTTATCGCTTACTACTTCAGGTCTCATGCTATGCGGCCTCTTGATCAACAGTACGGCTTGCAAGAGGATAAGCGTGCATATGTTTCGTCACTAGCTCTATACGACGAATCTCATCCAATTTCAGATTTAGCTTACGCGCCTCACGCACCGGTACATCCACAGCAATTAAGGCTAACTCTGGGTGTCCATATAAACGACAATCCACACGAACGTAAGCACCTTGAAACTCGATAATTTCAATTTTAACCGTTAATGAGTTTTGCTCAGACTCGGTGAAAAATAGACTTTCAGGACGTAGAGCAAGCTCAAATTCATCGCTTAACTCTTTTTTCATAAATTCAGCGCACTCAACATCAATGATGTGATCGTGAATAATCACTTGTGTCTCATTAATTTTACGTGCGGTTAAGAAGTTCATGCTGCCTACAAACTGCGCCACAAAGCGTGTATTTGGATGTTCATAAATATCCTGTGGCGTACCCACTTGCTCAATCACACCATGGTTCATCACTACGATTCTGTCTGCCATAGATAGCGCTTCTTCTTGATCGTGTGTCACCATGATTGTTGTAATGCCTAGTTTACGTTGTAACTGACAAATTTCTTCACGAAGGTGAGTACGTACTTTGGCATCCAAAGCAGATAAAGGCTCATCAAGTAACAACATTCCTGGTGACAGTGCTAATGCACGAGCTAGGGCAACACGCTGTTGCTGTCCACCTGAAAGCTGGCTTGGAAATTTTTTCGCTGAAGTAGGTAGCGCAATAGTATCAAGCCATTTTGCCACGGTTTCTTTTGCTTCATTTTTACTCGCTCCCTGATTTCTCAGGCCAATAGCAATATTGTCTTCCACGGTTAAATTCGGGAACAGAGCATAAGATTGAAACACGATGCCAAAGTCACGTTTTTCAGGCGGCAAAAAAGTAATATCCTTACCAGCCTGTTCAATTTGCCCATAGGTAGGAAGATCGAGTCCTGCGATAGCTCGTAGTAGCGTCGTTTTACCACAGCCTGATGGGCCTAAAAAGCAGACAAACTCGCCTTTATTGATTGCGAGTGAAATATCGTTCAAAGCCGTGAATTGGCCGAATTGCTTCACTACATTATTGATTTCTAAATAGTTTTGGTTGGTATTCATAACACTCTCCAAATGGTATATACCAATATTAGGATTAGTATGTTACAGAAGAATTACATCTATATTGGAGATTCATGACAAATAACAATATTTGCCCTGTAGTGAAGATAAAGAGAGATGATTTACAATGTAAATTGTTATTAAAGCAAGACGCCTTTGGTAAGACCAAATAGCTCAGCAGACATAACATAGCTCTATATAGCAAACTCATTAAGTCTATGTGTCATCGTTTAATCCTGGTGGGTTCTATTACACACTGGCAAGTAGCGTTTAAGAAAACGCGGCTGTTTTAACAAGCTAGAACTTTCAGTTAATTACTACGATTAATGGTATATCTTTCAATAAACAGCAAAAGCTTGCCATTATGGCAAGCTTTTGTCTTATTTAGCGTAATGTTTGCTTATGCTTTTGTTAGCAGCGCTTATTTAGCTTCTGATTTACCATCAAATTTATCAGACCATGTTTTCAAAACATCAGCACGCTCATTACCCATACGAGCAAAGTCCATTTTAGCCATTTTTTGTTGAACGTTCGGGAAGTTAGCCACTGATGCTTCTACGTCTTTATGTCCCACTACTGGGTACATTTCAACATACAGCTCGTTCGCTTCTTTAGAGATAGACCAGTCAACAACACGCTTAGCTGCATCCGATACTTTAACGATACCTACTGCTTCAGATTCCCAACCAATGCCAGCAGGAGTAATGACATCCAGTGGTGCCCCTTGAGTTTTTAGTTTAGCGCCACGGCTCGCCATAGAAATACCGATGGCAACTTCACCCATACCTGCTTGAACACAAGGCTTAGAGCCAGAGTGTGTGTAATGTGCGATATTGCTATGTAGATCTTTCATATAAGCCCAACCTTGGTTGTCACCCATACTTTGCAGCCAAGCAGAAACCTGCATATAACCTGTACCCGATGACGCTGGGTTTGGCATTGCAATGTGACCTTTATACACAGGCTTAGTTAAGTCTTCCCAAGATGTCGGCTTTGGCAGATTTTGTTGCTGAGCTACGATTTCATTAAAGCAAATAGCGTTGAAAAATGCATCATTGCCATACCATGCTTGAGTAGATTGTGGATCATTCAACTCAGAACGTAATTCATCCAATCCTTTTGGAGAGTATGTTTTTAAAATCCCTTCTTCTTTAAGCAATGCCATTGATGAGCCAGCTAATCCCCACACAACTTCAGCTTGAGGGTTATTTTTTTCAGCCAATAACTTAGCAGTCATAATACCCGTAGAGTCACGAACCCAGTTAATTTCAATATCTGGATTGGTTTTTTCAAATGCATTTTTATACTTAGCAAGAATATCGGATTCGAAGGCTGTGTATACCGTTACTTCTGTTGCGGCAAAAGCATTAGTCGCTAGCATAGAAACTAAAGCGGCCATTGTTCCTTTAATAAAACGCTTGTTCATTGTTTTTCCCTTTATGGAATATTTATTGGTCTGCACCAGTTAATTTGTGGCTAGATTAAGGGTCAAATATGACGTTCCAATGAACAAAAAATGGCATTTTTACGATAATTGTATGGCTTATTGATTAATAACGGCGCAAACATGAAACTTTTATGAATTAACGTAAAGGCGGTTTTCCCACGCAAATGAGAGTGATAGAGTTCGCTCCATTCACTGGTATAGTCCAAAGGAATGAATATGAAAAACGAATACCTATTACTCACACCTGGCCCCTTATCCACATCGGAAGGTGTTCGTAATGCAATGCTCAAAGATTGGTGTACGTGGGATGCGGATTATAATAAAGACATCGTCGAAGTTATCCGCTGCAAACTTGTCACCTTAGCCACCAAACATGCCGGCTATACCAGTGTTTTAATGCAAGGCAGTGGCACTGCTTGTGTGGAATCAACCATAGGATCGTCTCTACCAGTTAACGGAAAATTACTGGTGATAAATAATGGCGCTTATGGGGCAAGAATGGCGCAAATCGCTCGTTATTTGAAGATTGACTGCCAATTACTTAGCCCTGGTGAAACCAATGTGCCGTCTGTTACGCAGTTGGAAACCTTACTCATTGAAGATCCTAGTATTACCCATTTTGCCTTAGTTCATTGCGAAACAACGACAGGTATATTGAATCCGATTCAAGAGCTTATTGCTGTAGCAAAACGTCATAACAAGGTTGTGATCCTTGATGCCATGTCGAGTTTTGCGGGCATCAACATGGATATTGGTGACTTAGACGTCGACTTTATGATCAGTTCTGCCAATAAATGTGTACAAGGAGTACCAGGATTTGGCTTTATCATCGCAAAACAATCACAGCTTGAGCAATGTAAAGGCCAGGCTCGCTCTCTAAGCCTTGATTTATACGATCAATGGCTATGCATGCAAAACCATCAGGGCAAGTGGCGCTTTACCTCACCAACTCATACTGTCAGAGCTTTTTACCAAGCTCTGATGGAACTTGAAGAGGAAGGAGGAATCCACTCTCGAGCCAAGCGATATGCAACTAACCAAAAAAACCTCGTGGCTGGCATGCGCCGTTTAGGGTTTAACACCTTATTAGCAGATAACTTGCACTCACCGATCATCACCGCTTTTTATTCGCCAACCCACAAAAACTATCAATTTAATGAGTTTTATTTACGGCTCAAAGAGCAAGGGTTTGTTATCTACCCAGGCAAGGTCTCCAATGCAGACTGCTTTCGGATTGGTAACATTGGTGAAGTGTATCCCGATGATATACATCGCCTTATTGATGCTATGTCACACGCTATGTATTGGAGAGACTAATCATGTCCCATGAGACCAATATGCGTGCCTCGCACTTTCGTAGCGAGGGAGACATCAATACTACTGCCGCTCGTGAACAATGGAATGATCAGCATAGCCACCAGCATACCAAAGCGTTATTAGAACGAGACAGTAATGTTTTTCTACATCAGGCCATGTCCACTCCGTGTCTCAATGCATTAGACAGTGCAGAAGGTATCTTTATTCAAGATGCGAGTGGCAAGCGCTACATGGATTTTCATGGTAATAACGTGCATCAACTGGGCCATGGGCATCCAGAAGTGCTCAATGCAATTCGCCAACAACTTGCCGTGCTTCCCTTTGCGCCACGACGATTTACCCATCAGACAGCCATCGAATGTGCGGAAAAGCTCACCCAGATCTGTGGTGGCGATCTGACACGCGTATTGTTTGCTCCGGGAGGGACTTCCGTGGTGGGCATGGCTCTAAAGTTAGCACGCCATGTAACGAACAACGTTAAAGTGGTTTCCTTATGGGATGCTTTCCACGGCGCTTCTCTTGATGCCATTTCTGTCGGTGGCGAGGCGTGTTTTAGAGAAGGTATGGGGGCACTTATGCCCGGTGTGGAGCGCATTCCCCCCGCAGTAAGTTACCGCGGTGCGTTTGCTTCTGTGGATGGTAGTGATGTGCATTATGCCGATTACCTTGAATACGTTATTGAGAAAGAAGGGGGCATTGGTGCGTTTATTGCTGAAGCCGTTCGCAATACGGACGTGCAAGTGCCAAGTAAAGCCTACTGGAAACGCATTCGCCAGATTTGTGATAAACATAATGTGTTATTGATCATCGATGACATACCCAATGGCATGGGGCGTACAGGTGAATGGTTTACTCATCAAGCGTATGACATTGAGCCTGACATTCTGTGCATTGGTAAAGGGCTAGGTGGCGGTGTCGTACCTATGGCCGCTATGCTCACAAAAGAACAATACAACACAGCCGCTCAAGTTTCACTAGGGCATTACACCCATGAAAAAAGTCCCATTGGTTGCGCAGCAGCGCTTGCAACCATCAAGGTAATTGAGCAAGAAAATTTACTGAATAAAGTGCGTCAAGACAGCCTCTTTATGCAGCAACAATTGAACCGAATGAAAGCCCTTTATCCCATGATTGGGGACATTAGAGGGATCGGTTTGTTATGGGGCGTAGAGTTAGTTTGCGATCCTATTAGCAAACAAAGAGCATTTGATGAAGCAGAGGCCGTGCTCTATCAATGTCTTAATAACGGACTCAGTTTTAAAATTTCACAGGGCAACGTTATCCAACTTAGCCCCCCACTTATTATTTCCAAACAACAACTTATCGAAGCACTACATATCTTCGAAAGTGCCATTAAACACGTATCTAAGGACTTTAACTATGTCTAAATCACCGATTCAAGCCGTAATTTTTGACTGGGCAGGAACCATTGTCGACTTTGGTTCATTTGCTCCAACCAGTATTTTTGTAGAAGCATTTAAACGCGAATACGATTTCGATCTTTCTCTTGATGAAGCTCGAGAGCCAATGGGTCTTGGTAAATGGGAACATATTCAAGCAGTTGGCCAAATTCCAGCAGTAAAAGCACGTTGGATTGACCGCTTTGGTAGTGCGATGTGTAGCGATGACATTGACTGCATCTACCAAACATTTATGCCATTACAAAAGGCAAAAGTATCCGATCATGCAGAACCTATCCCGCACGCACTAGAAGTGGTTAATTCACTTAAGCAGCAAGGAATCAAAATTGGTTCATGCTCAGGTTATCCTCGCCAAGTGATGGATGTACTGGTTGCCTCAGCGAAAGACTATGGCTATCAACCTGACTATATTGTCGCAACCGATGATCTTCCTCAAGGAGGTCGCCCAGCCGCCTTTATGGCATTAAAAAATGTTATCGAACTGGGTGTGACAGATGTTCGTCAATGTATTAAAGTCGATGATGCAGCTCCAGGAATTGACGAAGGACATAACGCTGGCATGTGGACCGTTGGCCTACTGTTATCCGGTAATGAAGCAGGATTAACTCTGCAACAATACCTAGATGCTGATGACGAAACACTCGCCATCGCTCGTGAAAAGGCACGTCTTAAATTAGAAAAAAGCCGTCCTCATTACCTCATTGATACCATTGCTGACTTCCCACAAGTGGTGGCAGACATTGAGCGCAGATTGGCCGCTGGCGAACGTCCATAGCCATAAAATAAGGCGAGAGGAGAATGACTCTCGCCTTTATTTTTCCGACTACATCACCTTAGCGACATAAGTGAATTTGGTATAAATATGAACGCCCCTCTTTACGTATTCGACCTTGATGAGACCTTAATCGACACCGATAGCGCAACCCTTTGGCACCAATATCTAGTGGAACATAACATCATTACCGACACCCATTTTTTAGTGGAAGATGCGAGTCAAATGCAGCTATACGCCAAGGGGGAGTTGGACATGCAGCATTACCTCCACTTTGCCATGGCTCCTCTAGCGAGTGTCCCAAAACAGCAACTGCGCCAACTGGCTCGCACCTTTGCCCAGCAACGTATTGCCCCTCTTGTTTTCTCACAAGCAAAAGCATTACTTAATGAGTTACAACAATCGCAAACGACGATTATTGTTATTTCTGCTACGGTCGATTACCTAGTGCAGGCCATTGCAGAAGAGCTCAACATTCAACACGCATTTGGTATTCAATTAGAGAGCAACAATGACTGTTTTTCTTCTGCTATCAAAGGCATTGCGACTTATCGAGAGGGAAAAGTAGCGTGTCTTGAGGCGTGGTTGAAAGTCAATCCTCATTATCAGCACCATTCGGTAATCTTTTATTCTGACTCCATTAACGATCTCCCTTTGTGTCAACGTGCCGATGCATGTTATGTGGTAAACCCCTGTCCTATGCTCAACCATGAAGCACAACTCAACCACTGGCCAATATTACATTGGACACGTTAATTAGCGCATTAGGCGTTCATTGAATAAGCTGATAGTATTATTCCATTAATATGGAAATATTTACTGGAGAAGCAAATGCAATTAGAGCACGTAGCAAAGGCCCTGAAAGAGCTTGGCCACCCTACTCGTCTTAGCCTATATAAATTGGTGGTTAAAGCTGGCCATCAAGGTACTCCTGTAGGTGATATACAACAGCAGTTGAAGATCCCCGGTTCGACATTATCTCACCATATATCCAGCCTATCCTCTGCTGGATTACTCTCTCAGCGTCGTGAAGGACGCACTCTATTTTGTACCGCTCAATACGAAAACTTGCAAAACGTGATCGATTTTCTACAAGAAGAGTGTTGTGCGGATGAATGCCGTTAAGTTTATTTTTAAATAATTCAAACAGTTAACTGATATTTCGGTTTTATTCGAAATATTATGCTTGCTTTGCTTTCTTATATTTCTATAATTCGAGTACATTCGAAATAAAAAGTTGAACATATAGAGATTTAAGGCATTGCATCATGAATAACGAAATACTGAACATGGCACAACAAACAGGGCATATGTTCCTCTTTTTGGCCACGGAACTGACGATATTATTCCTCACTATTAGCTATTTAGTGGGCGTGTTACAAGAGGTTATAACAGCAGAAAAAGTTCAATCGATTTTAAGCTCCAAAAATGGCAAAGGGTATTTTATTGCAGCCCTATTAGGAGCAATTACTCCATTTTGCTCATGCTCCACAATCCCCTTTTTAAAAGGCTTATTGCGCGCACGTGCAGGATTTGGCCCTATGATGGTTTTTTTGTTTGCAAGCCCTTTACTTAACCCTGTGATCATTGGTTTGTTTGTGATGACCTTTGGTTGGAAAGTGGCCATATTCTATTTTGCCATTGCCATGACTGTTGCTGTAGTTTCAGGTTATGTACTAGAAAAATTGGGGTTTGAGCGATACGTTCGCCAAGAAGCCTATCAACAAACTACAAGCTGCAATAACCGTGATAACGGTGGTTGCGGTAACGATGAAAATGATACAACGACGGCCACACAACAGATAAAAGCAGCCCCAGCCAATGCTTGTTGTTCACCCTTAGCTAAAAAAGAGACGCCTAAACACACTTGCTGTGATAGTACTGCAGCCCCAATAGATGCCACAGCAACAACAGACACCGCGCCAACCAATCGCTGGTTACGGATCTGGAACGCCACTTGGAAAGATTTTAAGCAAGTACTTCCTTACTTGTTACTGGGCATTTTTATTGGCTCATTCATCTATGGTTTTATTCCAACAGAGGTCATAGCACGTTATGCCGGTAATCATGTTTGGTACGCCATTCCTATCGCGGCAGTCATTGGTATCCCTTTGTATATTCGAGCAGAAGCGGTCATTCCTCTAAGTGCTGCTCTCGTCCAAAAAGGCATGGCGTTAGGCTCTGTCATGGCACTGATTATCGGCAGCGCAGGAGCCAGTCTAACAGAAGTGATTTTGTTAAAATCCATCTTTAAAAACCAGATGATCGCCGCGTTCTTAGCCGTGATACTAGGCATGGCAATCGGCGCAGGGTATCTGTATAACTCGATGTTTTAACCTCATAACTGGCACAGGCGAATTGAAAGCGCAATAAGCCGAAATTATTTGCGACGCGCTTTCTTTGCCGCTTTATTTTTCTTTCGATCTTTCGCTTTTTGGCCACCAGTTTTGCGCCCAATGCGTGCGGTGGTACCAAAACCTCCCTTTTTCAGTAACGCCTTACCTTCTGTAGAGTTAAGGTACGATCTTGCGGTAGCATCCCCATCATTGGCCGCTTCTTGTAACATTTGACGAATTGGCATAGGGGTTTTCACTGAATGCTTCTGCTTAAATATTTCAATAGAGCACATAGCCACCGCTGATTTCAGCTGTGCCTGCTGCTGAACATCGCTTATTTGCGTCATCGCCCGCTCAAAAATAGAGAGCATCACTTTATGATGTTCATTAAAGTCAGCAATCACACTAAGAAGACGCCCTTCAACCTCAAGGTCGATGGGCAAATTGTCGTAGTGATCGACCATCATATTGGCGCATTGCTGATGGGTGAGACCTTTAGATGCGGTTTTATTTTCTGATATGAATGCGGCATACCCTTTAAAAAACTGATACCCAGGAGCCGATTTCGCTTCAGCCACAATAAGCGCACTACGCAACGCTTTAAGCGCCACTTCATCGTCAAGATTTTTCTCATAACGCTTTATTTTTTCAAATAAGTCCAAAGTGTAAGAGGGTTTATGTGACAACTTAAGACCTTCATCAATCAAGCCCAAGTACGCTTGTTCATCTTGTTTGTGGGTAATCGCCTGCATTTGAGAAAGCGACTCGTGATTGCCCTTTTCAGTGGCTTGTATCAGGTAGTCTAAGCCTAGCTTTACTTCACCTATTCTCATCAAATACATCGCAAAACTTGCCAACGCTTCACCCTCTTCATCCACCAATAACGCCTTCTTGTATAGGGCCTTAATTTCAGTGGATTCTTTATGTGGCATGAGTTTTCTGGCGTAGCTATTTGCTTGCAACAAACCGCTTTTTTTACACCCTTGTTGCAGTGCTTTGTTGGACCAATATTCAAAATCACACTGCCAACTTGTACGTTGTTGCTTATTTGAACTCTCAGATAATGCTAACTTGCTGAAGAAATGCTTAGCCACGGCGTAACTTGATTGCACATCACCACTCAACGCTAATGTAATTGACTCCGCTAACTCTAAAGATGGGTTCTGTTGCCAATCGGGCATGGTACTTTGTTCTATAAATAGCACCTTATTTGCCACATATTTGGCCAGTTCGTGCATATCTTGCAGTAATTGACGCATGCGAATTTCTGACACATTCAACTGCGCCACAAAATGCCCATTCACTTCCGTAATATGCAGCGATTGATTGCCAAAAGAGCGCAGACGATTCATTGACTGAATAGCCCAAGCATCTACTTTTTTAGACGATTCCAACTGTTTGATTTTATTTGAAAGCTCCCCAGAAACCGGCGGTCTAAGCCCATAAAATTTACCTAACTCATGGCAAGCCAACTCAACAAATAATCGCATTTTTGCCAAACTGGATTGCCCATCTATACCGGCGTATTTTTCGGCTTGGATAGCCTGTATATATAGCTCATTGAGCCCATTTTTTAAGAAGCTGTAGTTATCAAATTGTTGGACTGTTAATTGTGTTTTAAATTGTGCAATGGTCATAGGTTACATCTCTTATTATGTTTCACGTTTGATGTAATCATATGCACAATGGCGACAAATTATGTCTCTTAAGTAAATAAAGCCGCTTTATTATGTGAATAATCATCTTTAACTTGGGCAAGGTAATTGATACAACACAGTTGTGATCTCTCTGCGCGCCTGTAGGATATAGGCTTCCTATTGCCTGATATTTCAAGGATGAACGTGAGCTGGGTTCTTTTCACTTTTTTAGCCGCTTTTAGTCAAGCATGGCGCAATGCATTTCAAAGCCAGTTAAGCCACAGTCTCAATGTCACAGGGGTCACTTTAGCTCGCTTCTTATGGGCCAGCCCATTGGCATTCATTTACCTCATTGCTCTGTACCAATGGCAACCGGCACCATTGGCAACCTTTACCACACATTCTTGGCTATTTTTAGTTGGCGCAGCCATCATGCAGATAATTGCAACTGCGCTCATGGTGGTGTTATTTAAACAAAAGAATTTTGCTATCGGGGCGGGACTGGCTAAATCAGAAGCGCCAGTATCTGCTTTTTTAGGGGTTTTATTTTTTGGTACCAGTTTAACTTTGCTTGGCTGGGCTGGCGTGCTAATCGGTGGCTTAGCGGTGTTAATTTTAAGTTTGCCACAAGGAGAGCGCCGTATTTCACTTAATACGGCATTGTTGGGCTTGGCATGCAGTACCTGTTTTGCTCTAACTTCACTTTGGATAAGAGAAGCCAGTTTAAGCCTCTCCTTGCCGTTTCCTCATCGCGCAGCATGGGTGTTATTTATTGTTATCTTGTTGCAAACCCTAATGCTCACTGGCTATTTACTACTAAAAGATAGAAACACACTAAGACAGATGCTACGGGCACCTAAGTTGGTCATTATGACCAGTATTGCCAGTTTCATTGGTTCATTTGGTTGGTTCAGCGCCATGTCATTGCAGGCGGTGCCTTATGTAAAAACCTTAGGCCAAGTAGAAATCTTTTTTACCATGTTGGTGTCGTATTTTTATCTTAAACAACGCATTGCCAAAAAAGACATACTGGCTCTGATCTTAGTTGGCATTGCCGCAGTGTTGGTGATGTGGCACTAGCATATTGACTCTAGGATAGTCCCGCATAAGTCGTTGACATTTAACCAAGCACCTTCCGAGCGAGGACCTTAGTAAAGTACTTATAAATCATTCGTTTAGATGCTGATTAGACAAATGCGCTCGCACTGTCTGCACGGCTTGCTTAGTGGATTCAAAGGCAAAACCATTTAAGTCGATATCCGCTAAAGGCAACCACTGCAAACTTTCTACATCATCAGCGGCAACTACTTGTGCCTGACTTGGCAAAGTTACTAAAAACACCATATCGCATGTTTTATACACCACCGTTTTATAAGGGTAGGTATTAGGATAAGAGACCAGATATTGCAAAGACGCAGGCTCTACTCCTATTTCTTCTTTTAGTTCTCGTTTTAGGGCATGCTCTGCGCTTTCGTCAGGGTCCACAAAACCGCCAGGTAGATCCCATAAGCCCTTCCCAGGATGACGAGAGCGAGTTGCCACTAACAGCATCACCTGTTGCTGGACATCTTTTTTAATCACTGCCGCCATTACAGCTGCGGCCATATTCTGAAAAAACGTAAAGTCACACTCTGCACAAATAAACTGGTTATTATGGGCAGCCAAGCTTTTTACGCCACATTTAGGGCAGTACAACATTATCTTCCACCTTTAAACTTCTGTAATTTTTGCACTCTAACACCGTTCGCCAACGAAAAGAGATTATTATTCGCCATATACTGGCTATCATTACTATTAATAGGCAGTATACTGCACAATTTAAGCCATTAATGGCTAAGTGCCCCCTCTGTTGTTGTCGATTCATTACCCTCAGAATTGCAATGGCACTTAGCTTTGTTTTCCCTCATTGGCATGAGCCTTTATGGCGTAATAGGTAGGAATATGTACTCAATCTTTGATATCTATAAAATAGGGGTAGGGCCTTCGAGTTCTCATACTAATGGTCCTATGCTTGCGGGCTATCATTTCACACAACTGATTGAGAAAGAGGTCTCTTCCGTCTTTCGCATCCAAGTTGACTTGTATGGCTCTCTCTCTTTAACGGGTCGTGGTCACCATACCGATCGCGCCGTCATTTTAGGTTTGCTGGGCAACCGTCCCGATACCATCAAAATCTCAAGTGCTAACACTGAGATGCGCAATGCCATTGAAGAAGGCAAGTTGAATATTGCTGGCGACCATTTTATTACGTTTAACTACCAACAGGATATTTTATTCCACGACAGCAACTTACCTCTACATGAAAATGGTATGACCATATCGGCATTTGATGCCCATGGTAACTCGGTGGGGTTTGAGACTTACTACTCTATTGGTGGCGGATTTATCGCGACTGAAAAAGAGTTACAGCTTGGTAAAAAAACATCGGATGTTGCGGTTGAGTTTCCTTTCGCAAGTGCCGATGAAATGCTGCAGCAGGCTGAAAAACATGGCTTGAGCCTAGGTGGTATGGTACTGCGAAATGAACTGGCTTTTCAGGACATGCCGGCCATTGATGCGAAAACGGAACAAATCTGGAAAGTGATGCATTTATGCATGGAGCGAGGCTTTGAAACTGAAGGGATCTTAGATGGTGGTTTGAGTGTCACTCGCCGAGCGCCCAATTTGCTGAAAAAATTAGAAGCCAGCGCCGCCATAGAAAGTGATCCTATGGCCATCATGGATTGGATAAATCTGTTCGCCTTTGCAGTCAGTGAAGAAAATGCCGCCGGTGGACAAGTGGTGACCTCTCCGACCAATGGTGCTGCTGGGGTTATTCCTGCGGTATTGATGTATCACAATCGCTTTGTTAAAACGTTAGATACCAAACAGCTCAAAGATTTTATGGCCGTTTCCGGCGCTATCGGAATTTTATATAAAACCAATGCCTCTATCTCGGGCGCTGAAGTGGGATGCCAAGGAGAGGTGGGTGTCTCTTCATCTATGGCGGCTGCGGGGTTAACTGCACTTCGTGGAGGCAGTAACGAGCAAATTTGTATTGCCGCTGAAATTGCAATGGAACACTCACTAGGCATGACCTGTGATCCTATTGGCGGACTGGTACAAGTGCCCTGCATTGAGCGCAATGCTATGGGGGCAATGAAGGCTATTAATGCATCACGAATGGCACTGAAACGATCTAGTAAGTGTCTTATTTCATTAGATAATGTCATTGATACTATGTATCAAACGGGCAAGGATATGAATAAGAAATACCGTGAAACGTCCCTTGGTGGACTGGCGATGATCCATCTCGCTCCTCCTTGTGAATAAGCCAAATCACTGTCGATCATTGCGACAGTAGCAGCCTGCTCCTAGTCATCGCATTTTCTCTTTGTCATAAAACAATAAAGGCATGCACCTACACAAGGGCATGCCTTTTTATATCACTGAGCAATATTACGATGAGCTCAAAGGAGATTAACTTAAACCAATAATATTTCCGTCGGCATCAATATCAAGATTCATAAAGGCCGGCTTATCCGATAAGCCAGGCATGGTCATCACATTGCCGCACAATGCATAAATAAACCCAGCGCCAGCACACAACTTTAGCTCACGCACAGGAATATCAAAAGAAGATGGTGCGCCTTTTACTGCGCCATCTGCAGAAATGGACATAGGTGTTTTAGCCATACAAATCGCTAAATGATCAAAGCCCAATGCTTTAAATTGTGCCAGTTGCGCTTTGGCTTTATCACTTAACGTAACCGAATCGGCACCATAACCAAGCTCAGTCACTGCCATGATTTTTTCTTCTAACGTATTAGAAGGCTGATAGAGCGGGGTAAATTGGCTCGGAGATTGGCACAGTTCAACCACTTTGGCCGCCAACTCTGTTGCCCCTGCCCCACCTTTAGCAAACGCTTCACACACCGCAACTTCAACGGCGTATGGCAAAGCTTCTACCATGGCTTTAAGCTCGGCCAATTCTTCGTCACTGTCTTGCGGGAAACGGTTAATTGCCACAACAGCAGGCACACCATACTTTACTACGTTTTGAATATGCCAAGCTAAATTATCAAAACCGGCTTTTAGCGCCGCACTGTCTTTGTCGAACATGCTATCGGGGATAGGTTGGCCTGGTTTCAAATTATATAAGCCTGAATTGGCCTTTAAACCGCGCAATGTGGCAACAATTACCGCACAATCTGGAGCTTTGCCAGAGGCTTGCGCTTTAATATTACACGCTTTTTCAAAACCCATGTCCGAGCCAAAGCCCCCTTCGGTTACCGTATAGTCCACCAATTTAGTGGCAATATTGTCGGCTATAATCGAAGAGTTACCGTGGGCAATGTTAGCAAATGGACCCGCGTGAACTAAGGTTGGGATCCCTTCTAACGTTTGCATCATAGTGGGCTCAATGGCTTGACGCATACTAACTGTCATAGCGCCAGCTACACCAAGATCTTCCGTCGTTACTGCTTGTCCATCAAAGTTGTAACCAATGACGATCTTACCAATACGCAGACGCAGATCGTGTAAATCTGCGGCCAAGGCGAGTACCGCCATTAATTCTGAAGCAGCAGAAATATCAAAACCATCTTCTCGTTCATAGCCATTGATGGTTTTGCCTTCATCATTCAAACCTACATTGATTTTTCGTAGGGCACGGTCATTGTGATCCACTACTCGCTTCCACACTATGCTAGTAGGATCAATACGCAATGGCTTCATGCCCGTGCGAGCTTCAAAGTCGTCATAACCCTTTCTTTGCTCGTGATAAATACGAGCATCAATAGCAGCAGACGCTAAGTTATGCGCTGCAGTAACGGCGTGGATGTCTCCGGTGAGGTGCAAATTTAGCTCTTCCATTGGTGCAACTTGAGAGTAACCACCACCCGCAGCACCACCTTTCACGCCAAAAACAGGGCCCATTGACGGTTGTCTAATGCAAGTCATTACCGACTGACCGACCTTAAATAAGCCTTGAGCTAAACCTATGGCTGTAACCGTTTTGCCTTCTCCAAGTGGCGTGGGAGTAATCGCCGTCACTACCACCAATTTTCCTGTTTTTTTCTTTTTAAGACGTTTTAGTGCTTTAAGGCAAACCTTGGCTTTATATTGTCCATGGGTTTGAATCTCATCTGCATGCAGTCCTACTGCGGTGGCGATATCAGCAATAGGGCGTAAAGGGGTAAAGCGTGAGATTTCAATGTCCGACAGCATGGTGACCTCTGGGGGATATAAAGAGACAATCTGAT
This sequence comes from Vibrio rarus, assembly GCF_024347075.1. Lineage (NCBI taxonomy): Bacteria > Pseudomonadati > Pseudomonadota > Gammaproteobacteria > Vibrionales > Vibrionaceae > Vibrio > Vibrio rarus. Next base: position 904,018 of record NZ_AP024901.1, on the reverse strand, counting down.
TTTGGCGGAATAATAAAGAATTTTAGCAATAAGTAAAGAGCAAACGTTTGCGTTGCCTATAAATGAAACAAAAAAAAGGAGTAAATGCATATAAACGAACAAGAAATAACAGACTATTTATTTTATTTCAGTAAGTTAGCAAACCAGGCACCAATTCGTGAACCCTTGTTACCATTTTTAGTCAAAAACTCAGAACCACAATAAAACGATCTCGTCCACTCACAACGTAACTGATCCTTTGATGACGAACATAAAGGGCTCAATGCTTCTGCCGCTTCCATTGCATAGTCATTCGCCAATGAAAAATCCATTTTAAGCTGCCCTTGCGCATACAACCAAAGGTGCATAGTTAACCAAAACTCCATCACTAATGGGGATTTAAATGCGTTAGCATGCTCGCTGTTTAACGAACCCTCTATCACCTGCTGCATAGCCACTAAACTGTCTTGCTGCACTAGAAGTTGCTTTAACAAAACCTCATGACGCAAGGTCAACAAACCAAGTAAGAGTTGTAGATCCGAATGTGCAGGATACTTAAGTTTCGATCTCTCAAATAACGCCGTATTTTCTTCACATACCTTAGCCAAAAAAGATTCATCACAACACACCCCTTTAGCCACAGGAATACAAAACCCCATCCCTTGAATCACACCATACAACACATTACTTATAGCCATAACACCCCCAAAAAACTCACCATACCTGATGAACACAAATGTGGCCACCCATTGTAATACCCTATTTGAAAACCATTGACTAAACTTAATGCACGATTTGAATGCAGGAGTAACCTAATGCCTCGCCCTCGAAGAACTCAAATTAGTCTTGAAGATACGCCTTATTATCATTGCTGCAGTCGCGTTGTTAGGCGCGCGTACCTTTGTGGCGACGATGCTTACTCCGGGAAAAATTACGACCATAGGCGTGGTTGGGTTGAATCATTATTACTAAAACTCACATCAGTATTTGCCATCGATGTTGCCGCTTTTGCTATTATGTCCAATCACTTACATGTGGTGTTACACGTTGATATTGAGGCCGCCAACGACTGGAGTGACAGAGAAGTACTTGAGCAATGGCATCAAATATTTAAAGGCGATGAACTCACTCATCGCTTTGTTAAAGGGCATTTACTCCCCCCTGCAGATACCGCAATATTGCAGCATAGGATTGCTACTTATCGAAGTCGCCTTTGTGATATCAGCTGGTTTATGCGTTGTCTTAATGAGCCCATCGCGCGAAGGGCAAACCAAGAAGACAACTGCTCTGGCCGATTTTGGGAAGGACGGTTTAAATCTCAAGCCTTGCTCGACGAGGCTGCGCTAATTACCTGCATGGCTTACGTAGATTTAAATCCAATTAGAGCCAAAATGGCCAAAACACTTGAGCAGTCAGAGCATACCAGCATTCAACTTCGCATTCAGGGGGCTTTAAGAGGAGAGCAACCTAAACGTTTACTGCCTTTTATAGAAAATGAACAGCACAATCAACCTAAGGGCGTGGCTTTTCCGCTAAGTGACTACTTACAACTCATTGATGAAACAGGGCGGTTAATTCGGGATGATAAGCGTGGCGCTATCAGTAGTGGTAGTCAGGATTTACTAGTAAAAATGAATATTGCCCCCGATAACTGGATGACACTTATCACTCAATTTGGCCACTTGTTCCATGGCCCTGTTGGGACACTTGAAGAACTGACATCTTACTGTGAGCATTTAGAAAAGCGGCGACGGCATTTTGCGAAATGTTGCCGATATTTAAAAGAGCACTAATTGTCTAAAGACTGATCGTCTACCTCCACCGAACCTTTAGATAGGTTCAACCCAAACACGCCTAACATTTACAATTTCTAACCTAAATCAACCACTTTCCAATAGCATTACTGTTATTACTAAGTTATTACATAGAATTGAATCAGACTCGTTATCAATTTTTATGTTTCTTATGAAATTTACTATGGGTGTCTTGGATTTGTGGATTTGTTGCTCCATTAAAATCTGCACCCAATACTGCTTCCTACACTGAAGTATTCATCATGTATCGCTTTTGTTTAGCCGCTAAATATCCACTACATTACGCCTCGGATAGTGATAGAATCCCAACATCAAAATGACCGAGAAACTCTATGTTTATCCATCATGTTAACGACATCGACTGGCTGGTGATTACAGCTTTTGAAGAATTTAAAACTCTATTTATCGAAGACGCTGGTGCGATCCCATCTTGCTTCTCTAGAGCTAGTGAATTGAGCCTGATTGATCAAGCCAAGCGCACTTATGGATATTTGCCTCAATTCAGCGGCGTAATCACCGATACGGGCACTTTTCAAAGCAAGGCTAATAAAGAAGATTTGAACCCACAACTTGCCTGCCTTGTGGAGGGACGTGGTCGAGTGTTTATCTATCATGGCGGCTTTGTGGCTTTTGTGGATGACGAACAAACCTTTATTACGCGGATAGACTAAAAGTCATTCAGTTAGTTGCAATCGACATTCCTACCCGTTCATCCGCAAACATTGCGTTTATTCGCAGGGTTCACAATTGAGTAGCCCTCTATGCATAATAGAGTGCTAGAGTTTGTCCAAGCCCCCTGTTGTACAAATTATTCATTTGCAAATTTACTGCTACCTAAATATATTGCAGGACGTTTTGAGTAACTAAGTACCAACTAAGAAGGTTCTAAACAGAAACGTAAGTACACAAAAGGCAAGATTTTAACGTCTTGCCTTATCTTCAATTTAAGCGTACCACTACACTGCCTGTCATCACAATTTTAATAGCACCTTTCTTTGGATCATCGTTATGCCACTCAGGTTTAATCGCGACAATCGCATTATAGAGATCCACGCAAATCCCACGACTCATGACCACAACCATTGTCTTGCCCGGAAATGTAGCAGTACGAGTCGTAAAGTGATGAACCAAATTCTTTGGTACTTGCTTAAAGCGAGGTTCGGCACCGACCAATTTCATCTTCAACCTCATCGTTGAGGATCTCGAATTTATCTTGGTTGAATATTGAGTGTGACGGTCACTGCGTGCTCTAAGAAACTCAACAATGAAGAACTGCTCCATTGAGAACTGAGCTAGTTTCCAAATGTTGGTTTGTTCGTGTAAAATACAGTTGTTAAATTAGATCTGTAATCCTAAGTTTCTTCCCATTAATGAAGATATCTTAAATCTCTTTATTTGTAGCCCAGCTTTTTCCTTCAGTACTTAAGTCATTCAGAAATTGAATATCATCCATTGGTCTTTTGGACAATTTACCATCGAAAGATCGAAGATCTTCATCATCTACAATTACCTTGAAAAACGCCGATTCCATGATTTATCATGATAATGATATACCTGCAACGATGAGAATAATTACATAAATAAATACTAAAAATACACCTATAGCTAATGAATCATTATCATTACATTTTATATTGCGAGGATCTCCATATTGACTAATGATTTGTTCTATTGTTTTCGTAGAAGCCTCACTCCCAAAAAAAACCAACGCTTTATTTAATTCAAGTGCAGCGACCTTATTCCCTTTTTTTAAATAAGATAAGCCTAGTTGTTGGGCAATAGAGTCTTGTCCAAAGTTACGAATGAGGAAATCATTTTGAAGTTCTATAGCGAGCCGGTTTGCTAAAATATAACTAAACGCTTTTTGTTTTAATACTTCAGACTTGAATGTATCTGAAAGGTTCTTATTGATGATTAATAGATTATCGGCAATACTTACAAGATCCGGATAGAATTGGGTAGCATATTCCCAATTTTCATCTGCATTATTTTTGTTTGTTTGCTTTTTTTCTTTCGATTTTGTTTTATTAACACATTCTATTTCAATGTCATAAGCTTGGCGCTTTATGGGGTCATTTAGAACTTGATATGCCATATTAATCTTTTGCATCATTTCATTAGCAAACTTCTTATCACCTTTATATGTGTCAGGATGATATTTTTTAGCTAAGGCTTTATATGCACCACGAATGACTGATCCGTCAGAGTCGGGTAAGACATTCAAG